>NZ_JABEPH010000094.1:0-17530 GCF_013004495.1 Rhizobium sp. SEMIA 4085 | reverse complement strand
CCCGTCCTTCCGCCCGGGTTCCCACATCCCCGCCAAGGATGCCGCCGCAACACTCGAAAATGACCAGGGCTACGTCACTTCAAGCGCGTTTTCACCGCATGTCGGATCGACCATCGGCCTTGCCCTCGTCAATCGCGGATCAGAGCGGCACGGCGAAGAGGTGGTGGTTTGGAACGGCCTGCGCAACGAATTCACCCGCGCGCGCCTGTGCAATCCGGTTTTCTTCGATCCGCAGAACGAGAGGCTCCATGTCTGATTTCCGCCCGACCCATCGCCCGGCGCTCGGCGCAAAGCCGGTGATCTCTTCTACTGCCGTCAGCCTCTCTCCGCTTCCCGAAGGCGTCATCATTCATGTGCTCGCCCAGCCCGGCGAACGCGATGTAGCGTCTTTCCTCGATGGCCTGGCCAAAGGGGCCGCCCTCGCCGTCCGTTCTGTTTCGCCCGGACAGTGGTTCGTCGTTGGCGAAGAACCGATGGCATATCAGGACATGAAGGATCTGTTGGACGGGCTCCGACCGCGCGCAACCGGCGTCGACCAGAGCCATGGACGCGTGCGCATCCGGATCAGCGGCAAGTTGGCCAGGCGCGTCCTTTCGAAAGGCACGGCGGTCGATCTTGCGCCCGGCTCACTCCCCGTCGGACAATCCGCAACGACGTTGGTCGGCCATATCGCGGCCCATATCACCTGTGTCGATGCCGACACATTCGAGATTATCGTCCTGCGAGGATTTGCCGAAAGCCTGTGGGACGACCTCGCGCGCATGAGCGCAGAGTTCGGCTGAGCGCAGGTTTGTCAGAGATACCGAGGAAGGCATGACCTACCAGCACCATGCAAACTCCGTTTGAGGCTTCGCCATGGCGGCCGGCAATCAACATTCGGCTCAGTCACCCCCGCCACATCCACCTCCACCACATCCGCAGTCACCGTCCCCGGAAGATGATCCTCCGCTTCCGCCTCCGCCACACCCGCTTGCGTTTTGTCTGTCCCTTCGAGGCCGGCGGACGGGAAGCAACATCGTAAGACCAAAGAAGGCGGCGATGCCGGCGAGCACGGGCGCCACCGAAGAAAAGCGTTCTTCAAAACTCCATCCCGCAACCAGCACCAAAATGGCAAGGCAGCAAACCAAACCGAGCTGGCTCCTGGTGACGCTAAGGGATCGCCACCAACTGCTGCGGCGAGATCGCCGGGCGTCTTTGAAGCGGATCTGCTCGTGCGGCCAGATGTCGAGGGGCGGCGTCATGTTGAACTCCTGCCGATATCGCACCTTCGTGCGTCGGTAGCAGTTGCGATATCTGGCACTTTCAACAGCGCCTCCCTCGCTTGGGTCGTGATGGATCTCTCTCCCCAACACGTCACGGCAGAAGTCGATCCAATAGTCGCGCGTATAGATGAGATGCAGGTGCCACACCTCGTCGACTTCTTGCGAAGGCGTCAGCGTCTCCTCCGATACGCACATCAGATAGATAAACTTCTTGTATTCCTGAATGACACGTTGCGTAAATTCGGATGACCAACCAGTTTGGCGCGCGAGCCTGGCCGAGAAGGGCATGCCGACGCCGGGTTGATCGAGGCTGTAAGTTTCAAGGCGGCTCCAGAGACTGGGATCGCTCGTTCTGCTCATGCTGTCCTCATCAGCCATGGTTCGACGACAGAATTATAGCACATCCGTGGATGCACCTGGGTCGGGAGCTGTCGAGGTCTGGCCTCTATCGTATGCGGCAAGGCTCGTTGTCATATGAACATGTAGGGGCCACACGTCACGCCCTCCTGGAGCCCGTCGCTCGACAGCTTCCATGAGTTCGGACCTTAGTCCAGGTTGACGGCATTTCAATCGCGGCTAGATTGCCTGGGGCGGAAATGACCGGGGGCGGTTTTAGTGCTGGGGGTTTCATTCAAGGAAAGTGACCTGCGCTTGATGTCGGGCGCGGTCCAAGCATGGTACAGACACTTTGGCTTGGCACCAGAACCGAGATATTCTGCCATGCTGTGCAGTTCGGTGATTGATCGCTTCAACCAGGGTCACAGTTCCGTCGAAGATCTGACAGCCCACTTAATCGCTCTTTTCGATGGACCGAAATCCATGGAGCGCTACACGACATCTACCAAAGCTCATTAGCACCTGCTTGACCGTCGGTTCGCTCGCGGACAGATCGAAGAGCTTTCAGACCGGGCCGGACGATGTCGTCGCCGTTCCATCCGAAAGCATGCCCGTTCTCCTGACGCAGGACGAAATCGAATTATTCGTGACGGCTTGACGGCAAACGGCAAGGTGGGTGTAACGCCTGCGCTCCAATGAGCGATGATGCTGCCATTTTAACGGCCCACTGGAAAGGATGGAACTTTTCATCCTCCTCAATGTTTGCTGCAGTGGATCACGTGGCGCGTTCTCCTCCCTTACGTGAACCGCGTGATCCGAGTGCTACGGGAGATGGTCCCTCCCTCTCCAAGCACACCCAAGTGGACAAGGGCTCGTCTTCCTCCACGGCTTGAGGCGAGCCCTTGTCGCATTGCGGATCTGCCAAGTGATGACGTGCCCCGAACCGTTACGCTACGCGCCTGATCCGGATCTCCCTCTTACCCGGCGATCGGAACTTGCCTTGCGTCAGCGAGGTTGGTGCCTGGTCGACGACATTTCGCGAATATGTCGAGTGCGGGATCATAAACCGTTGTCGACACGTCCATCAGCCCGAGAACACTGTGAAATAGGTTGTCATGGGAGTTCGGGAGCGCTGCATTCCGATCCAGACATCCCATGTCAAACCCACCCGCGCGCTGCAGGTCATCCGCGATCCAAACGAGGAATGGGACATGGGTTTGCTGCGACGGCGCGAACACATATGGCGCGCCATGCAAATAAAGGCCGTGCTCACCAAGCGACTCGCCGTGATCTGAAAGGTAGATGACTGATCCGGCAATCGTGGAGGAGCGCGCCTTCAGTCTATCGATGACCTGCGACACGATGTGATCGGTATAAAGGATCGTATTATCATAGGCGTTCTTGATTTCCTGCGCTGAGCACGCACCGAAGTCATTTGCCCGGCAATCTGGTAAAAAGTGCCTGAAATCGTTTGGATATCTCGAGAAATAGGCCGGGCCGTGGCTTCCCAGCTGATGCAGGATCAAAACACTATCGCCCTTGACGGTGCCAAGCCATGAATCCATGCGATCGAGAAGAATGGCGTCCAGGCATTCGCCGTCCTTGCAAAACCTGGCGTCGGCAGAACTCGGAAGGAATTGATAAGCGACGCGGTCGGTCACGTGATAACTGCCGGTATCATTGTCAAACCACGACACTGATACGTTTGCATGGGTCAGGACATCGAGCACGTTCTCTGTCTCAAGGCCCTTGCGATGTGTGTAGGCGCGGCGCGGGTAGACCGAAAACATGCACGGTATCGACACGGCCGTGGACGTGCCGCAGCTCGTCGTGTTCGGAAAGTAGACGACGCCGCGCTCGCGGAGCTCCGGGTTCGTATCCCTGGCGTATCCGCCTAGCGAAAAATCGTCTGCCCGAGCGGTTTCTCCCGCGACGATGACCGTCACTCGCGGCTTTGGCCTCAACCCCGCGCGATGTGCGTCCACTCCCAGTGGCTGCGCGGTAACCTCGGCATTCCGGGGCGCGTCTATTATGAATCGAACGGCGCTCGATATCGGAAAGAAGGGATTGAGTGGATCGAGGATGTCCCGGTGCGCCCGGCCGACCCCGGCAAAGGTTCGATAGTCGCAGGCCGCCGCCAGAGCGAAGATCCCGATGCATCCGGCGATTATTGCGCTGTTGTGCGCCAGTTTCGCCAAGAATGGCCGATGCGCGATCCTTACCCAGACAACGACCAGCGATGGAAGGAGCCCAGTCATAAGGAGATGGGTGGCGAAGCGCAAGGTTAAGAGGTGCCCCGCTTCAGCACCCGTTGAGACGGCGGCGTTCCGGATCATTTCGCGATCAACGACCACACCGAACTGATCGGTGAACCAGGACGCCGCAGACGCGGTGAGGATGAAGAAGATCAAGAATATCCTGGTTACGTATTTCGCAGAAAAGGCCGTGATTATGGCCATGCTCATTGCCGAGATGCCAACGGCAAAAAGAATGAACGCAAAGTGATCCTTTGCCAAATAACCGAACGCCCTGGTCCAGAATGTCCAGTTGGTGACAAGCAGCAGATACAGGGTCGTGGCGGCGCAAACTGTCACGCTTTTGACCGTGGGCCGATAGCGATACAAGACTTTGTTCATCCTAATGCATCCAACGCGCTCGATGTCCCGGCGCGGTGCAAAAAGATTGGAACTTCCGGGCTAAGGATCTCAGGCATGGGCGCTCCAGAGTGGGTAGCGCCTAGGTGGCTGACGAACCTGACAGAGACCTGAACGGCCGTCAGGCGACGGCATTGCCGAGACCGGTCTTCTCCTCAATGGCCCTGACATGACGCAGTTCCATCAGGCGCGTCGTTATCGCGCCCGCCGGCGTGCGACGCTTCAACGACGTCTTCGATCCGTTGAGCGATGCACTGACATATCCGCCGTAGCGGGCATCATCGCCAGCAACATTCGAAAGCCCTGGATGGGATTGGAAATCAACCCCCGGTCCCGGTTCGGGCTTCAGCATCCCGCGCTTACTACCATCGCGCGAACTATCTTCCCAAGATCGACGGCGCAGTCAGATATCGAAATTGGTCGGCAGCACAACGACATCGCGAATTGTGACATTTCGCGGCCTGGTTAGCATGAAGATGATGGCATCGGCCACCTCCGACGGTTCGATGAGGCTTCCCGATTCCTTCGCCTTTTGGAGATTTTCTTCTGGCCAATCGGCAAGGAGCGCGCTGATCACCGGTCCGGGCGAAACCGAGCCCACGCGGATGCCCTTCTTGTTGACCTGGCGCCGCACGGTCTGAACGAAGCAGGTCATCGCCCATTTCGAAGCCGAATAGACGGGCTCCCATGGAACGGGATAATGCCCTGCCACTGAACTTGTGACGATAATGTCTCCCGAACCGCGCGCGATCATGTGCGGCAAAACATCATGGACGTTCTTCATGACTGCGTTGACGTTGAGGTTGAGCATCCGGTCTATAACGGCGGTGTCGGCCTCGATCCGGTCACCCCCGATGTAGGTGCCCGCCTTGGCGTGAAAAATATCGAGCTGGCCGGTCAATTTCTCGATAGACGGCATCAGGCTTGCGCAACTGGCGGGATCGAGAAGATCGATCACCAGGGGGATTACGCCATTACCGAGATCGGCACACACTGCGTCCAGTGCCTTCTGGTCGCGATCGACGAGCACCACGCGCGCGCCCTCCGCAACCATCGCCTTCGTGCTCGCCAGTCCGATGCCGGAGGCCGCACCCGTAACTGCCGCCACCATGCCTTCCAATTGCTTGACCATGCTCGTCTCCTTCTGCGTCAGATCACGTTCTGCAAATCCAGCGGCCATCCGGTTCAATGGCTTCCCCACTGGCTTGCCGTTTCGAGGCATTGCTTCCATTCAACGACACCGTCAGTCGTGCCGGCGCTACGAAGCGAACAGGCGGCTGCCGCATGGCCGAGCCAAAGACAGTCCTTGATTGCCCAGTCTTCGTGCAGGCCGTACATGAAGCCCGCCGCGAAGGCATCGCCCGCACCGTTCGGTCCGACAATCGCATTGCGAGGTATCTTGACGGAGGGCACGAAGATCTTCTCTCCCGACCGCGTGACGGTGATCGCGCCTTCCGGAAAGTGGATGGCGACAAGCCGCATCGCGCCCTGCGGGAGAATGACGGCCGAGGCCGCCGCGCAGGCATCAACGTCAGTCCTGCCGTCCCGAGTTGTTTCCATCTCTGCAAGCGCCCCGATCTCTTTGTCGTTGACAATGAGCGTATCGAGATGCGGTAGACAGGGCAGGATCAGGCCGCGCAGGCGTTCCGGCGTGACCGTGCAAAGTTCGAGATTGGTCTCAAGACGAGCTGCTCGAGCGGCTTTGAGCACTGTCACCCAGCCATTGGCATTGTCGCGCCAAGGGGCATCCATCGTGGGGTGGATGCCGGGAAGTCCAAGATGCAAGAAGCGCGCGGTGGTTCCAGAAAAATCGAAATGATCCGGCGAAAGCAGCGCCGAAACGCCGATCTCGGAAATGTGTGTGCGCAGTCCACTTGCCTGCGACACGAAGGCCTCGGTCGTATGGGTGGTCGCCTGATCGCTGACATGCATCTGCCGATGGTCGAGACCAGCTCGCTCGGCTTCGGCGATGAGCTTTCGGCCGGCCTCGTCGTTGCCCACCAATCCAATGGTTTCGACCGGGATTGCCGGGTCGAGCCTCTTGATGTCGATGGCAAGATTGCAGGCCGGGCCGCCGCCACGTTCCTCGAGCCCCCAGGCGATACCGACGCTGTCTTCCCTTGGCCATGCGTCTATCCTGCGATTTCGGTCGAGGCACCAGGTCCCGCCGGCGATGAAGCCGCGCCTGCTCGTTCGGGTCATGCTCTCCTCCCATGGCGGGCTCAATTCATCAAAACCTTTTCGGTGATGACCGTGTCGTCGGAGAGTGTCCGCATCGGCTCCTGACCGCCTGCCTGCAGCGCGCCGTGATAGGCCCTGACCGCCTCCTCTGGTCTGAGATCACCATCTGCTACGGCACGCATGAATTTCCCCATGGCGAGCGGATCTTCGGCGAGATTGATCTTGCGACCGAAAAGCGCCACGCGAGCGCCGTATTTCTCCGCCTGGTGGATGAGTTCGAACGTGTCGCGCGCAGTCCCCGCGCCGCCGCCTAGAACGCCGACGATCAGGCTCGGGTCGTAGGACGTGAGTTCCTCCAGCGCCTTCGGACCATTGTACGGAATCTTCAGGAACTGCGGCCGCTGGGCACGCGTCAGCCCGGCCAGCGCCCGGCATATGCAATCATTTACGAAATGTGGCTGGAGGTCGGGCGAAATACCGGTGTCGACGTTCGGATTGAAGACCTCGAGGAAATAATTGAAGCCGTTGTCGTGCGCGTCCTCTACGAAATCCAGGAAGGCGAGCAGCGAATTGTAGTCCGCGTCGAGATCGTTGTTGAAGGTGATCGAATAGAGGCCGAGATCGGTATGGCGCCGGTTGGCCGACAAAGAAGCAGTGCGATAGGGCCGTGACGGCTGAGAGGCATAGGTCGCGCCGCGCCCCACCCAGATATCCGTCGCATCATTGGCTCGAATGGCGGGTTTCACATTGCTGCCTGCGTAAGCACCGCTCTCCGTCAGCAATTCGAGATTGGAGGCGGAGGTCAGCATGATATCGACGATGTCCTGGGTGACCACTGCCCTGATCTGTTCGAGGAATTCCGCCCGCGTCCGGAAGCGCGTGTAGGAGCAGTCCTTCTCGAGCTTCGGGCCGCAAGATGGAATGCTCGGTCCCATGTCGCCATCCTTCGCGTCCGCGATGATGAAATCCGTTCGCTTGTAGTTGCCGGCCCTGATCTTGGCGATTTTTGCGTCAAAGCGTGTCATGCGTTGATCCTTGAAAATCTGGGGCCGCCAGATCGGCGGCGGGAAGGTTCACAATTTGAGGCATCTGCCTCGCAAAACCGTCAGGCGATCATGTAACCACCATCCACAGGCATCGATAGGCCGTTGACCATTGCTGCCTCGTCAGAGAGCAGGAAAAGAATGACCTCGGCAATGTCTTCGGGTTCGGCGAAACGGCCGACCGGAATGCGGTTGAGCATGCCGGCTGCCTTTTTTGGATCGCTCCAGGCCTTGATGGCCATGGGGGTGAGCGTCACGGTGGGATGCACGCCGTTGACGCGGATGCCCTTCGGCGCAAGTTCCTTGGCCATTACCCGGGTCAGCCCGTCGAGAGCGGACTTGGAAGCGCAATAGGCGGCGTGATCGGGAATACCGACAAAGGCGGCGACGCTCGATACGTTGACGATTGCGCCTTTCCGGCTGTTCTTCACCATGTCGCGGGCGTATTCCTGCGAAATGATCATCGGTGCCCTCGTATTGACGGCATAGAGCAGATCGAAGTTCTCGACCTTGAGATCGAGAAAGGACTCAAGCTCGGTCGTGCCCGCACAATTGATCAGAAAATCGGCCGGTAGAGCCTCAAGGGCTGCAGCGCGCGTCGCGTCCGGATCGGCAAGATCGACCGCGATTGGGATACATCCGATTTCATTCTTCAGATCCCCAAGATCGGCCGCCGAACGCGATAGCGCGGTCACCTTGGCCCCACGCTGCGCCAGCATGACAGCAGTCGCCCGCCCGATGCCCTTGCCGGCGCCGGTCACCACCACATGCCTGTTAGAAAAATCCATCGCCAATACCTCCTACCAGCAAGTGAAGCCGCCGTCAGCCCTGACGGTCGCGCCAGTCATCAGGCTCGATGCGTCGCAGGCGAGAAAATGCACCACCGAGGCAATCTCATGGGGCTGGCCCATCCGGCCCATCGGCGTGTCACGGATCCAGATGTCCATCATCTTCTTGTCGACCACAGTCTTCGTCATTTCGGTTTCGATATAGGTTGGTGCGACGGCGTTGACGCGAACGCCACGGTCGGCCCATTCCACGGCGAGTGAGGCGGTCAGATGGTGGACGGCGGCCTTTGAGGCGTTGTAATAAGTCTGCAGCTGTGGACGGTTGACAATATAGCCGGACATCGAACCGATATTGACGATTGCACCACGGCCGGCCTTCAGCATGTAGCGGCCGAAGGCGCGATTGCACCAGAAGACGCCGTTGTAGTTCACATCGTTGACATTAAGCCAGAGTTCGTCCGGCGTATCTTCTGCGGCCGTACCGGTCCGGGCAATGCCTGCGTTGGCGACCAGCGCGTCGATGCGACCGTACTTTGCGAAGATGTCCGCAGCGGCTTTGTCGACGGCTGCGGAATTAGTGACATCGAGGACCAGCGCATCGGCTTCGACACTCTTGCCGGCCAAGGCCTGCCTGCCCGATTCGGCGAGCGCTTCGTCACGATCGATGATGACGATTCGGGCGCCTGCCTCGGCAAGCGCTTCGGCGCAGGCAAGGCCAATACCGCGTCCGCCGCCGGTCACCACAGCGGTTTGGCCATCCATCCGGAATTTCTCGAAGAACATGTCTTGCTCCGTGGCTATGCAGAATTAGAGACGCCGGCCGCTCTTGGCGTCAAACAGATGCACCCGGGCCGGGTCGAACCGGAGCGAGATAGCCTCACCCGGCAGCGCGGCGATGCGATCGCGAACGGCCGCCATGATGGCATCGCCGCCGAGATGTGCAAAGATCTGAGTTTCCGAGCCAGTGGGTTCGAGAACCGAGATCGTCGCAGGCATTCCTTCAGGCCGCACATCGATATGTTCTGGACGGATGCCGTAGATGATAGGCTCGCCGTGGCTCGGCGTTCCCTCTGGCACCGGCAGCACGGTGGCCTTGTCGCTGACAAAGGCCAGCCGGCCGCTTTCCATCGACAATCTGCCGGGAACGAAATTCATCGACGGCGAGCCAATGAAACCTGCCACGAAGACATTGGCCGGGCGATCATAAAGATCGAGCGGCGCGCCGATCTGCTCCACCCGTCCGTCGCGCATCACGACGATCTTGTCGGCCATGGTCATGGCCTCGATCTGGTCATGCGTCACATAGATTGTGGTCGTCTTCAGCCGTTGGTGAAGTTCCTTGATCTCGACGCGCATGGTCACGCGCAGCTTGGCGTCGAGATTGGAAAGCGGCTCGTCGAACAGGAAGACTTGCGGATCACGGACGATCGCGCGTCCCATGGCGACGCGCTGGCGCTGGCCGCCCGAGAGCTGCTTCGGGTAGCGATCAAGCAGTTTGCCGAGATCGAGGATTTCGGCCGCCCTGCGCACCTTCGCTTCGATCTCGCTCTTTGGCGCGCCCTTGAGCTTGAGAGGAAAGCCCATATTGTCTGCCACGGTCTTGTGCGGATAGAGCGCGTAGTTCTGAAACACCATGGCGATGTCGCGATCCTTGGGAAGGACGTCGTTGACGACCCTGCCGCCGATGGCGATCGTGCCGCCGGAGATCGTCTCAAGCCCTGCGATCATCCGAAGCAGGGTGGACTTGCCGCAGCCGGACGGCCCGACCAGCACGACGAATTCGCCATCGGCAATGTCTATGCCGACGCCGTGGATGACCGGCAGCGCACCATAATTCTTTGTAACGTTCTTGACGGTGACGTGAGCCATATGAGTTCCTCTATTGCGGCAGTGCGATCTGCATCTTGACTTCGCCCTTCGCAGCGGAAGCCGCGATCTCGAAAGCCCGAACGCTTTCGTCGAAATCGAATGTTCGGGTGATGAGCGGTTTCACGTCGATCGCCCCCGATGACAGCATGGCCACGCAGCGCGGAAAGACATGGGCATAGCGGAAGACATGCTCCACGCGCGCCTCGCGCACCATTGCTTTGCCGACATCGTAGTGGATCGGATGAACCTGCGAACCGATGAAGACCACACGACCGCCGGGTGAAAGCGGGTCGAATACGCCCTGGGCACCTGCGGGATGGCCCGAGCACTCGAAAACGATCTCCACGCCCCAGCCACCGGTGGCGGCAAGGATTTCTCTCGCCAGTTCCTGCCGCGCAACGTTGACCGGTGAGATTGGACCGAGCTTGGCGGCAAGCTCCAGCTTGGCGTCATCGATGTCGCTCACGAACACCCGCGCGCAGCCGGCCGCGACAGCCGACAGCGCTGTCACCAGGCCGATCGGACCAGCGCCGATCACCAACGCTATGTCGCCCGGCCTGACCTGCGCCTTGGTGGCCGCATGCACACCCACTGCCAGCGGTTCGACCATGGCGGCTTCGGCGAAGGAAACGTTGTCGGGCAGTTTGTAGGAGAAATCGGCCGGGTGGACGACCGACGGCCTGAGTACGCCATGGATGGGCGGCGTCGCCCAGAAGCGGACCGCCGGATCGATATTGTAGAGGCCCAGGCGCGTCGCGCGGCTGTTGGGATCGGGAATGCCCGGCTCCATGCAGACCCGATCGCCCACCTTGAGCGACGTGACCTCGGCACCGATCTCGATCACCGTGCCGGACGCCTCGTGGCCGAGGATCATCGGTGCTTTCACCTGGAATACGCCGGTGCCGCCATGTGTATAGTAATGCACGTCGGAGCCGCAGATGCCCACGGTGTGGAGCTTGATGCGCACGTCGCGTGGGCCGAGCACCTCGTCGCGCTCGATCGGAAAATCGCGCAGCGACAGCTTCATCTTCTCTTCCAGTACCAGCGCTTTCATTGTTTCTGTCCTATTGTCTCAAGAAGCATCAGCCGCGCCATACGATCAGGACCCCGAGCGCGATGGCCAGGACGTGGCAGACCGTCAGCGGAATTGATTGTTCGAGGAACCGCATCCAGAAGAGTTCGAGCGCAACGAAAAGGTAGATGCCGACGAAGACGCGGTCGAACCAGTTGGTGGTGATCGGCAGAAAGCCTGTCCGCTCGGATTTGCGGCCCGCCACTTCCGGTTCGGCATCGATCTGTCCAGGGTCAAATGGCTCTTGCATCGCTCTACTCCTTGACTGCGCCGAAGGTGAGACCTGCCACGATATGCCGCTGGACCACTGCGAATATGACGAGGGCGGGGATGAGCGTGATCACGGCGATCGCCGCCATCGCCCCCCATTCGGTCCCCGTTGTCGTCACATATTCCGAAAGGCCTGTGGTGATGGTGCGCGCGTTGAAGCTGGTCAGGGTCGCAGCGAGCAGGAACTCGTTCCAGGCGAAGACCCAGGTGAGGATCAGCGTGACGGCAAGGCCAGGCCGTGCAAGCGGGAAGATGACTTCGTGGAGAACCTGCCAGGTCGAGGCACCATCGACGGTTGCGGCCTCATCGAGTTCCTTGGGAATTCCGTCGATGGTGGGCCTCAGCGTCCAGATCGCGAAAGGCAGGTTGAACGTGCAATAGAGCAGGATCATGCCGATCTTGGTGTCGTAAAGCTTCCAGTCGCCGAACGTGATGATCTGGGTGAAAAGCAGGAAGAACGGCAAAAGAAACACCGCCGCCGGCGCCATGCGGTTGGTGATCGTCCAGAAGAAGATGTTCTCCTTGCCTGCGAGGTCGAAGCGCGAGAGCGCATAGCAAGCCATGAAGGCCAGCACCGTAACCAGCACGGCGTTGCCGCTGGATATGATCATCGAATTGAGCATGTAGCCGCGCAGCGTCTCATTGCCCAAGACGTTGACGTAATTCTTCCAGTAGATCGCGTCCAGAAACAGGCTCGGCGTCGTGAAGAGATCGACCGCCGGCTTGACCGAAATGACGAAGAGCCAATAGATCGGGAAAAGCGTCAGCAGGCTCAGGAACAGCCAAAGCGCCACGTAAAGAAGGGGATTGCGGCCCTGCATCAGAATGTCCTTTTGCGTTCGCGTCGAGCCACGAGGGCGACATAGAGCAGCCAGCACATCACCAGGGTGAGGTAGAGCACGATCACTGAGATCGCGGCGCCATAGCCGTAGTCGGTCTTTGGGAAGACGATCTTCCAGATGTGCAGCCCGACATAACGGGTTGCGGCCCCCGGCCCGCCCGAGGTCAGCATCCAGACTTCGTCGACGGTGCGCAGCGCATCCATCAGGCGGATAAAGACCGTTGCGAGAATTGCCGGTCGGATCATTGGCAGTGTGACGTGCCAGAAGATCTGGCGGCGGTTGGCGCCATCGATCTGCGCCTGCTCGAACGGCTCTTTCGGCAGGGCGAGCAGTGCGGCAAGCAGTGTCAGCGTCACCAGCGGCGTCCAGTGCCAGATGTCCATGATGACGGTCAGGGTGAAAGCGGTGGTGGCGTCGCGGCCGATGTTGAGATCGTATCCGAACCAGTTTCTCAGGAGATAGGGGATGATGCCGATGCTGGGCGTCGTCATCAGACGCCAGACCGAGCCGACGACGATGGGCGCGACGATCAGCGGCAGTGTGTGAATCGTGCGGAAGAAGCCACGCCCGGGAAATTCCTTCATGAAGAGTTGCGCGAGGAGATAACCCAGCGCGATCTCGCTCAGCACCGCGAAGAATGCGAATTTCATGGTGAACGCGATGGAGGTCAGGAATTCGGCGTCGAAGACAAGGCGGCGGAAATTATTGGCGCCGTTGTAGATCATGTCGGGGCTGGCGCCGAACGGGTTCCACTGGTGGAATGCCACGTAAAGCACGTAGATGAAAGGTATGATGCCGAAGATGCCGAGGATCGCGATCGTCGGGGCGAGCATCAGCCAGCCGACAGTGTTTGAACGCATGAATTCGTGCTCCCGAAGATATCCGTGCAGATCCACAGCCTGCACTAACCGGCAACTGCGCCCGGGTGGCGGTCCTGGGAGAGGCCACCCGGACGCAGGCTTTTGTCGGTGTTATTTGCGATAGCCGAGATTCTTCAGCTCTGCTTCGGCCGCCGCCGCCATCTGGTCGAGGCCTTCATCCGGACCTACTTCGCCTAAGAGGATCTTGTAGAAGATCGGCGCCGTGGCTTCACGCACCTGCGCATGGAAGGGGAAAGGCGGCGCGCCGGCGAACAGCTTTCCCTGGTCCTTGAGCATGGTGTAGTAGCCATTCAGCTTCTTATCCATGTCGAGGACCTTGGGATCGTCATAAGTCGCCGTATTGGTGATGCGGGGCGCAGCAATCGCCCAATCGGGCTGGACCGAGTCCTGGCCGATGAACTGCAGGAAGAGCAAGGTCGCTTCCTTGTTCTTCGACGTCACCGGCAAGCCGAAGGCACCGCCGTCATAGTAACCGAGATAGCCCTTGCCGCCCTCGACCTCCTTGAGCACGTCGGGTTCGGTGGGCGGAAGCGCGACGCCGACGTTGCCGACCACCTTGGACTTTTCTGCATCCGACGCGATCCAGGCGGCGTTCTCGCCATAAACCAGGCCCTGTGCGACGCGGCCGGCGGCGAATGTCGTCCCGACTTCCGTCCAGGTTGAAGCAGCAGATTCAGGTGGAGCGATGTCCCGCAGATGCAGCCAGTATTTGATGGCGGCCTTGGCCTTGTCGCCGTTCATCTGGCCGCCATTTTCGACGGAGGCGGCATAGTTGTTATTGGCGTCGATACCCCAGTTGTAGACGCCGAATGTCGGAGCGATCGACTCGAAGAATTCGTACCAGGAGGCCGCGTGACCGGTGTGCGCCTGGGCCGTCGTTCCCCAGAGCTCCATCCCGTTGTCCTTGCCGTACTTGGTGAAGAACTCAGCAATCTGCGTATATTCCTCATGGGTCTTGGCCGGAACCAGATCCTTGCCTGTCTCCTTCTTGAAGGCTTCCTGGATTTTGGGATCATTGAAGAGGTCGGTGCGATAGAGATAGACCTTTATGAAGGCTTCCATCGGAATACCGAAGAGATCGCCGTCGGCGTTCTTGAAGTAGTTGGCGAATGTCGTGAAATGGGTTTCATCGAATTCCGGCGCCTTCAGCGACGGATCGTCCTTCAGCGATTTCGAAATGTCGGTCAGGAAGCTGCGCGCCAGATAGGCATAGATGATGTCCTGCTCGATATAGACCATATCATAGATGCCGGTCTTGGCTTCCATGTCCTTGATGGCCTTGTCGTACATCTGGTCCCAGGAGGTGGTCTCGATCTGGACCTTGATGCCGGTCTTTTTCTCGAATTCCGGCGCAAGCACGTCCTTGATGTAGTTGGACGGCGGCGTGCTTTCGGTCACGCCGTGCAGGACGACACCCTTGTACTTTGCGCCGGCATCCGACCAGAAATCGGCCCTTGCGGGTATTACGCTGGTAAGAACACCGATCGCAAGCGCAGCGATTCCAATTCCACTTTTCCTAATCATAATTCCTCCTCCTTGTGCCTTTGCACCACTTGCGGGCGCTGGCCGGCAAGTACGTTCCCACGACCGACAGGTGTCGGCCCCTCCCAGGTTCCGGCAGCACGGCTCCTCCCGGCTTCCAGATACGGTTCGCCCTCATCGGAACGCTACCTCTGAGCTGCTTTCCCGGCTTCGTTCCTAGTGGCGTAAGAAGAGCTTAGTGCGCGGTCTTTTGCTCCGCCACGCGTGGTTTGCCCGCGACCTATACTTTTTCGCCGACTGCCACGGCCGCCGAAAAGGCACGAATTTCCCTGAAGGGATCGCTTCGCGCTTGCGTTCCGATCTTGTGTGCGTTGCGCCGATAATCCGAGGGCGTGCGCCCGCAGATCTTGAAGAACTGCCTGTTGAAATTGGCAATGTTGTTGAACCCGACGTCAAAGCAGATCTCGGTGATCGGACGATAGGTCTGGGTCAGTAACGAGCAGGCGGCATAGATGCGCGCAAGGATGACGTAGCGCGCGAAGGTATGACCGGTCTGGCGCTTGAAAAAGCGCGAGAAGGCCTGCGGCTCGAGACCGCAGACCTTAGCGACCGAGGCCAGATCAATGTCGTCGCTGTAGTGCTCCAGCACATAGCGCATGGCGACATCGAGCTCATGGGGCAGTTCCATCTGCGAAGAGGCCGGCGCAAGCCGCGACAGCCTGCGCCGCTCGGAGGGAGTGCGTGCCAGCGCGATCATCAGCTGCAGGAAGAGCACCACACGCTCGGCGCCATGGGCCGAGCCCATCTGCGCAAGCAGCCGCCGGCCTTCAAGTGCCGTGGCGCCCAAGAATTGAACGCCGTAGACCGCGTCCTCATAAAGCGGCTTTATCGTGCCGAGCTCGGGACAAAATGAGGCGACGCGATCGGCCCATTCGGGGGTGAACTGGATTAGCACGTCGCGGTTGCGGATCAGCTTGCCGGGCTCGATATCGCTGACCCAATTGTGCGGCACGTTCGGACCAGTCAGCACCAGGCAGCCAGGCTCGAACTCGCCGATATAGTCGCCCACCATCATGACGCCCGAAGTCGTGCGGGTGAGATGCAGTTCGTATTCAGGATGATAGTGCCACTTCGCTCGGAAATAGGGGTAATCATGCATGTTCCAGCGAAAGGATTCTGCTGGCGGGCAGATGATCATCTCGAAATCGGGTACGATCCGCAAATCGGCTTTCATGGAAATAACCTCCTCCCGACAGGCAGGTCGTGGCTCCCCGGGCGCCTATGTCAGCATGCACGCCAATAGAGCTTGTCGTCGTTCGGCTCCCTTGGCCAGTCGCAGCTTAAGAGCAAGAGAGCCATTGGTTCCCCCTGCACGTCGGCCTTCCGTTGGCGCTGGTTTGCGCCCTATATGTTGCCTGAGAAAACAAATTAGTTCATTTGGGAAAGCTGTCAACACCAATCTCATAAACCCATGTTTCCAAATCCCTGCAGACTACTATTGAGGCATTTGCACCCCAAAAAAAGCATTTGCTCACTTTGACATCGAATGCTCGACCCTCCTCGATCTTGAAATCCGCTTGACAGATGCGGCTGAAGCTTTATTTGTTGCGCAATGCAACATACTTTTCGAGGGGGAAGATATGGGCCGGTTAGGTATTCATTCTTTCGTGTGGACAGGCGGACAAACCCAAACGATGCTTGAGGAAGCAATGGAGAAATCCGCCTCCTGCGGTTACAACCTCATCGAGTTCGCCTACCTGCGCCCGGAGAAATTCGACCTCGATGCACTCGCCAAGCGGGCTGCGGCGCTGAAACTCGATATTGCTGTCACCATGGGCCTTCCGGTCAGCCACGACGTGTCGAGCGAAGATCCGCAGGCGGTGCGAGCGGGCGAAGGCATGCTGGCCGACGCCGTGCGCGCCGTGCGCGACATAGGCGGGAGCAAGCTCGGTGGCATCCTTTATTCCGCCCACACGAAATACGCCCGCATGCCGACCAAAAAGGGATGGGACAACAGTGTCGCGGCCATCGCCAAGACGGCTGGCCATGCCCAGTCTGCAGGAATCGACCTTGTTCTCGAAGTGGTGAACCGTTTCGAGACCAACCTTCTCAACACCACCGCCCAGGGCCTCGCCTTCATCGAGCAGGTAGGCTCCGAGCATGTGCGGCTGCACCTCGACACGTTCCATATGAACATCGAAGAAGCGAACCCGGCGGCCGCCATCCGGCTTGCGGGCGATAAGATCGGCTATTTTCATATCGGCGAAAGCAATCGCGGCTATCTCGGCGACGGCGTCATCAATTTCGACCTCATGTTCGATGCATTGCTCGACATCGACTACGAGCGCGACATCACCTTCGAATCCTTTTCGGGCGCTGTCGTCGATGAAGGTCTGTCGCTTGCCTGCGCGATCTGGCGCGACACCTGGACCGAAAACATGCCGCTCGCGCAGCATGCAAAGCGCTTCATCGACCTCAAGATGGACGAGGCGAAACGCCGTCGCGCGACCGTTGCGCGGCCGTGACGGCGAAAGATGGGGGGAAAGGTGAAGTCCGGTAGATACCGCGCGTTTGCGGCCCAGTCATGATGTGTCAATGGCAGGACAAGAGAGGCAAGGAGAATCGCCCGTGAATGAAGTGGGTCCAATCGCGTCTCAAAGCGGGATCCGCCAGCGCAATGAACTCGCGGCGATGCGGGCGCTCTATCGCCACGGCCGCTTGAGCCGGGCGGAGCTTGCGCGCATTCTAGGGCTCAATCGCTCCTCCTCCGGCCATATCATCGCCGGACTCACCGCCGAGGGCCTCGTGCGCGAGGTGGGAACCGCCGAGCAGGCCCAGACGACCCACGCG
>NZ_JABEPH010000093.1:0-17667 GCF_013004495.1 Rhizobium sp. SEMIA 4085 | reverse complement strand
CTTTCGCTTCTTCTTGATGCGTTAGTTACGTGACTTAACTCCCCCGTTTTCGATTCGCCCTACTTTGCCGCCCTTAGCTTCGATCACTCCCTTGTACTGTTCTACGAGGGCATCGACCTGCTGAGCGGAAATATCCTGCCGGGCAAGGAATACATGTTCATAAAGAGCCATGACAGCTTTGCCTTTCTTGCGTTGGTTCAACCCGATATTCGGCGGCTAAGCCTCAACGACTGCTCCTGATTGGGCTGAACCCAGGCAAGAAAGCGTTTCCGAGACGGTCGAGAGCGGAGACACGGGAGGCTGGAACGCTTCCGTTCCGAACGATTTCCAAAGAAACCGGCCCTCCGTTCAGCCACCAGCCAGAAGACCGGGTTTGCGAACAGGGGCGCTTATACGGATTTTTCGGCGAAAGGCAAGCGTTCGGATACAATTAGACAGGGCCATCTTGCCGTTACAGTCATCTTGAGGGCAAATTCTTCTACGTCAGAAAGGAGTTTTCCACGGCTAAACCTCGGCTTTTTGCTCGCAGTGCCAGGCCCATAATCTTTTCCACGGGCTTGCGCACCGTGAAAACCGTTCTGTCGCCGATATAGTCGTGAGCGCTTTCGAATTCGATGAGATCCGACAGGCCAGCCCGGAACCCGGCCCGGCTTTCTATAAGCGCCTGGCCGAAAGGCATGCGACAGGCACCGATCTGGAAGCGTTCATCAAGGAAGGACGCAGTCTTCACAAGGGGATAGACCTTTAATTCTCCGCAGCCGCAGGAAGCAGATGTTCCGGGCTTGGTTTATGCGAAGTCAGCAGCGCTCGTCACAGCGGCATCGGATATTGCCTGTGGACCTTTTCGATCTCGGAGAGGACGTCGCTCGGGAGTTTCACCTCGACCGCGCTCAGATCGATCTTCAGCTGCTCCATCGTCGTTGCGCCGATGATGACAGAGGTCATGAAGCGGCGGGTGAGGCAGAAGGCAAGCGCCATGGCTGCCGGATCAAGTCCGTGCCTCGCTGCAATCTCGACAAAGGCCCTGGTGGGCGCTTCCTGCAGCGGCTGCAACCGGCCGCCGAGATCGCCGTTAATCGTAGCGCGCGATCCTTCCGGCCTGACGCCATCCAGATATTTTCCGGTCAGCAGGCCAGCCGCAAGCGGTGAATAGGCGAGCAGGCCGACATCCTCGTGATGCGACAGTTCCGCCATATCCAGGTCGAAGTGGCGGTAGAGCAGGCTGTATTCGTTCTGGATGCTGGCGATGCGTGGAAGGCCCTTCTGCTCGGAGAGCGTCAGGTATTTCTGCGTGCCCCATGCAGTTTCATTGGACAGGCCGACGGCGCGCACCTTGCCTTCCCTCACGAGCATATCCATCGTCTCGAGGATATCGGTGATGTTGGCGACAGCCTTTGCCCGATCCTGCTTGAAGGGGTCGTAATGCCAGTTCTGCCGGAAGTGGAAATGCCCACGGCTCGGCCAATGGATTTGGTAGAGATCGATGTAATCGGTCTGCAGCCGCTTGAGGCTCGCTTCGACGGCAAGCTTGATATTCTTGGCGTCGGCACCTTCCCCGCCCCGGATATAGGAGCGTCCAGGCCCCGCGACCTTTGTCGCCAGCACGATGTCGTTGCGCTTGCCGGTCGTTGCGAACCAGCTGCCGATATAGTCCTCGGTGCGCCCCTGTGTTTCCGCCGAAACGGGAGTTGTCGGGTAAAGCTCGGCGGTATCGAAGAAGTTGACGCCTTTCTCGACGGCGTAATCCATCTGTTCGTGCGCTTCGGTTTCGGTGTTCTGCGTGCCCCACGTCATGGTGCCGAGGCAGATTTGCGAAACGGAAATATCGGTGCGGCCTAATCTATTAAACTTCATGGGAACCTTGAAAACGGAAGAGCGGAGCTAGCCGGGGAGGGCGGCGCAAATTTAGGCGCGAATTGACCAGGCGCAAGGAAAAAATCGCGGCTTTTCGCGCCTGCGAAGGCTCTGGAGACCCTGGCAGCGCTATTGACTCTGCCCGCAAGAACGTCAATTGGAGGCGAAATAGTCCAAATTGACATAATAAGGGACATTAGATGACCGTCGCTTTCACATTTCCCGGCCAGGGAAGCCAGGCCGTGGGCATGGGCAAGGAACTCGCGGAAAATTTTTCCGAGGCCCGTTCCGTCTTCGAAGAGGTTGACGATGCGCTCGGCGAAAAGCTTTCAACGATCATGTTCGAAGGGCCGGAAGATACGCTGACGCTGACGGCCAATGCCCAGCCGGCGCTGATGGCGGTATCGCTTGCGGTGGTCCGTGTCCTTCAGGCAAAGGGTCTCGACCCCAAGTCGAAGGTGTCCTACGTTGCCGGTCATTCGCTCGGCGAATATTCCGCACTCTGCGCCGCCGGCACTTTCTCACTCGCCGAAACCGCGCGTCTACTGCGTATTCGCGGCAACGCCATGCAGGCTGCCGTTCCGGTCGGCGTTGGCGCCATGGCGGCGATCATCGGGCTGGAACATGCCGATGTCGTGGCCGTTTGCGAAGCTGCGTCGGCCGCTGGTGCGTGCCAGATCGCCAACGATAACGGCGGCGGCCAGATCGTCATCTCCGGCGAAAAGTCCGCAGTCGAAAAAGGCGCGGCACTGGCAACCGAGAAGGGAGCCAAGCGTGCGATCCTTCTCCCGGTTTCCGCTCCCTTCCACTCCTCACTGATGGCGCCGGCTGCCGAGGCGATGCGCGAAGCGCTCGCGGGCGTTTCAAAGTCCAACCCGGTCGTGCCACTGATCGCCAACGTTCGCGCCGCGCCGGTGACAGACGCCGATGAGATAGCCAGGCTTCTCGTCGAGCAGGTCACGGGCCAGGTCCGCTGGCGCGAAACGGTGGAATGGTTTGCCGCAAACAATGTCACGACGCTTTATGAACTCGGCTCTGGTAAGGTGCTGACCGGCCTTGCGCGCCGCATCGACAAGACGGTGAACGGCATTGCCGTCAATACGCCCGCCGATATCGACGCGGCCGTCGCCGCCCTCATGGCCTGATTGGTTTCACCAGATATAAGGAACGCATCCATGCTCGATCTTTCCGGCCGCAAGGCGCTCGTCACCGGTGCATCTGGCGGCATCGGCGAGGAAATCGCCCGCATTCTCCACAAACAGGGCGCCGTCGTCGGCCTTCACGGCACGCGCGTCGAAAAGCTCGAAGCGCTGGCAAACGAGCTTGGCGACCGCGTCAAGATATTCCCGGCAACCCTCTCCGACCGTGACGAGGTCAAGGCACTCGGCGTCAAGGCCGAGGCCGAGCTCGAGGGTGTCGATATTCTGGTGAACAACGCAGGCATCACCAAGGACGGCCTCTTCGTCCGGATGAGCGACGAGGACTGGGATAACGTCATCGAGGTCAACCTGACAGCGATGTTCCGCCTGACGCGCGAGCTGACGCATCCGATGATGCGCCGTCGCTACGGCCGCATCATCAACATCACCTCGGTGGTCGGTGTCACCGGCAACCCGGGTCAAGCGAACTACTGCGCCTCCAAGGCCGGCATGATCGGCTTCACCAAGTCGCTCGCCCAGGAGATCGCGACCCGCAACGTGACCGTCAATTGCGTCGCGCCGGGCTTCATCGAATCGGCCATGACCGGCAAGCTGAACGACAAGCAGAAGGAAGCGATCATGGGCGCAATCCCGATGAAACGCATGGGCACGGGTGGCGAAGTGGCGTCCGCCGTTGCCTATCTCGCCTCCTCCGAAGCCGCCTACATGACGGGTCAGACGCTGCACGTAAACGGCGGCATGGCCATGATCTGAAACAGAAACTGGCCCTGTTTGCGTTTTTCGGCGGAATAGCGTGTTGAGCAATGGAACAGGGTTGATTTTCAGGCTTTGCGGCAGACATAAACCGTGTTAAGCGGGCCATGACTGTCACAGTCGTTCCGGGAAACAAGGCGGACCGGCGGGCGTTTTGCCAGCGGGGAACATCTTAGAGAGCCGGGCTAACGAGTTTGCTGAAAGTGCCGAAAAGGCGCCGAAGGCTGAACCAGGGTAGGGATGCCGGAAGGCATTCTCATCAGGATATAAGGTCGAGGAAACCGACATGAGCGATATCGCAGAACGCGTAAAGAAAATTGTTATTGATCATCTTGGCGTCGATGCCGAGAAGGTTGTCGAGAGCGCCAGCTTTATCGACGATCTGGGCGCTGACTCGCTCGACACGGTCGAACTGGTCATGGCCTTCGAAGAAGAATTCGGCGTAGAAATTCCAGACGACGCAGCAGACTCGATCCTCACGGTCGGCGACGCAGTAAAGTTCATTGAAAAGGCCCAGGCTTAATCCTGTGTGATTTTCAAAGGGCGGGCCATGAGTCCGCCCTTTTTGTTTGTGCATTGCTTTAGCAAAAGAACAGGCGGGGAAGCTGTCGATGAGACGGGTCGTCATCACAGGTACCGGTATGGTATCACCCTTGGGATGCGGAACTGAAGTGACGTGGTCGCGGTTGCTCGCCGGCCGCAGCGGCGCCCGCCTTGTCACCGAATTCGAGGTGGACGATCTCCCTGCCAAGATTGCCTGCCGCATTCCGGTTGGTGATGGTACAGAGGGCACCTTCAACCAGGATGACTGGATGGAGCCGAAGGAACAACGCAAGGTCGATCCCTTCATCATCTACGGCATGGCCGCTGCCGACATGGCGCTGAATGACGCCGGCTGGCATCCAGAGAACGACGAGGACCAGATCGCGACCGGCGTGCTGATCGGCTCCGGCATCGGCGGCATCGAGGGTATCGTCGAGGCGGGTTACACGCGTCGCGATAAGGGCCCGCGCCGCATCTCGCCCTTCTTCATTCCCGGCCGCCTGATCAACCTCGTATCCGGCCAGGTCTCGATCCGCCACAAGCTTAGGGGGCCGAACCACTCGGTCGTCACCGCCTGCTCGACTGGCGCGCACGCCATCGGTGATGCTGCCCGTATGATCGCGCTCGGCGATGCCGATGTCATGGTCGCGGGCGGGACGGAATCGCCGGTCAGCCGCATCTCGCTTGCGGGCTTTGCTGCCTGCAAGGCGCTTTCCACGCAGCATAACGACGATCCTGAGAAAGCATCGCGTCCCTACGATCGCGACCGCGACGGCTTCGTCATGGGCGAAGGTGCCGGTATCATCGTTCTCGAAGAGCTGGAACATGCCAAGGCGCGTGGCGCGAAGATCTACGCCGAAATCGTCGGCTATGGCCTCTCGGGCGACGCCTACCACATCACTGCGCCGGCGGAAGACGGTGACGGGGCGCAGCGCTGCATGGCCATGGCGCTGAAGCGCGCCGGACTGACGGCTGCAGATGTCGATTATATCAATGCGCATGGCACGTCGACCATGGCCGATACGATCGAGCTTGGCGCCGTCGAGCGTCTGGTCGGCAATGCGGCATCGAAGATTTCGATGTCTTCGACCAAGTCGGCGACCGGCCATCTGCTGGGCGCAGCCGGGGCCATCGAGGCGATCTTCGCGACGCTTGCGATCCGCGACAATGTCGCTCCGCCGACGCTCAACCTCGATAATCCCGAGCGCGAAACGGCGATCGATCTTGTCCCGCACAAGGCTCGTCAGCGAGAAATCAATGTTGCGCTCTCGAATTCCTTCGGATTCGGCGGTACGAATGCATCGCTGGTGCTGCGCCGCTATACTGCCTGAAGGCGGTTTTTGACAGGACGGAGGACGGGCAAGTACCTTTCGCGAGGGTGGCCTACCTGTTTTTTGCCGTATTGCTTCTTAAAACAGCGGACAGGGCCAAGTTTAGAGGATTGCCGGTGAGCGATACGAATCAGAGCAACGACGCGGCGGGCCACAACGGCCATCCGGCGCAGAACGGGCCGATCATTCCGAAGTCGCCCAATGAAGCGCTGCGCCCGGAACGCGTTCCGGAGCCGCCGAAGCGCTCGAAGAAGGCGCGCAGCCAGGTCGTCATCTTCCTGAACTTCCTGATGACGATGGTCGTGCTTGCCTGCGCCGCCGGCATCTTCGCCTTTTACTACGCGATCTCCAGTTACCAGGACCCCGGTCCGTTGGAGACGAACACCAATTTCATCGTGCGCAACGGCGCGGGCCTTTCGGAAATCGCCACCAATCTTGAGCGCAACAACATCGTCTCCGACGCCCGCATCTTCCGCTATCTCACGGCGACATACCTGAACGAGGGGGAGAGCCTGAAGGCCGGCGAATACGAGATCAAGGCGAAGGCTTCCATGAACGACATCATGGAACTGCTGAAGTCCGGTAAATCGATCCTCTATTCGATCTCCTTCCCGGAGGGCCTGACGGTGCGCCAGATGTTCAACCGCATGAGCGGGGATACCGTCCTCGAAGGCGAGCTGCCGACGGCGCTGCCGCCCGAAGGCAGCCTGCGTCCCGATACCTACAAGTTCTCCCGCGGCACGAAACGCTCCGAGATCATCGACCAGATGGCTGCAGAGCAGAAAAAGCTCGTCGACCAGATCTGGGAGAAACGCGATCCTTCGGTCTCGCTGAAATCCAAGGAAGAGTTCGTCGTACTTGCTTCGATCGTCGAGAAGGAGACTGGCATTCCCGACGAGCGCGCGCATGTCGCATCCGTTTTCCTCAACCGGCTCGCCAAAGGCATGCGGCTTCAATCCGATCCGACGATCATCTACGGCCTCTTCGGTGGTGACGGCAAGCCTGCCGACCGGCCGATCTACCTGTCGGACCTGAAGAAGGAAACGCCGTACAACACTTACATGATCAAGGGCCTGCCGCCGACGCCAATCGCAAATCCCGGCCGTGATGCCCTGGAAGCAGCGGCCAATCCCTGGAAGACGGCGGACCTCTATTTCGTTGCCGACGGCACCGGCGGCCACGTTTTTGCGGCGACGCTCGAAGAGCACAATGCCAACGTCAAGCGCTGGCGCAAGCTCGAAGCTGACAAGGGCGCCGATCCGAATATCGTGGTTGACGGCCAGCCGGAGGCCCAGGCCGAGCCGGCGGCTCAGCAGAAGAAAAAGAAGACGAACTGATTTCGGAGGCTCGGATGGCTTTGCAGTCCATGACCGGTTTTGCGCGGCGCGAGGGAACGAGCGGGCGCTGGCGCTGGGCTTGGGAACTGCGGTCGGTAAACGGCAAGGGGCTCGACCTGCGCCTTCGCCTGCCGCCGGGCCTTGAGCGCATGGAAACAGATGTTCGCCGCATTATGGGCGAACAGTTCAGCCGCGGCAACATGCAGGCCAACCTCTCGGTTTCGGCAGCCGAAAACCGCTTCGAAACGGTTCTCAATCAGGACGCTCTGGCCAATGTGCTTGCAATGCGTGACCAGCTTGCAGGCGTCATCGATCCGGCGCCTCTGACCCTCGATACGCTGCTTTCGATCCGCGGTCTCGTCGAGTTTCGCGAGACGCAGGACAGCGAAGAAGAAATCGCCGCCCGCGATGCGGACGTCACCAAGGGCCTGCTGGCTGCACTTGCTGACCTCAAGCTCATGCGGGAACAGGAGGGGGCTGCTCTGTCTCGCGTGCTGCTCAATCATGTCTCGACGATCGAGGACCTGACGCACGTGATCGAACGCGACCCGTCGCGCACGCCGCAGGAGATTTCCGCGCGCGTCAAGGCGCAGGTTGCCTTGCTGATGGACGGAGCGGGCGCGCTCGACCGCGACAGGCTGCATGCGGAGGCGGCTCTGCTTGCGACGAAGGCCGATCTGCGCGAGGAAATCGACCGGCTGAAGGCGCATGTCGCGGCCGCACGGGATCTGTTGGACCGCGGCGGCCCGGTCGGCCGCAAGCTCGATTTCCTTGCACAGGAATTTAACCGCGAATCGAATACCATCTGTTCGAAGTCGAATGCCTCGGCGGTCACTGCCGCGGGCATCGAACTGAAAGTCGTCATCGACCAGTTCCGCGAACAGGTCCAGAATCTGGAGTAGGACATGAAGCCGGCGAAAGCCTCGCCCGTTCCGATCGCTCGCCGCGGTCTGATGCTCGTCATCTCGTCGCCTTCGGGCGCGGGAAAGTCGACGATTGCGCGGACGCTGCTTGCCCAGGATAGCCAGATCGGCCTCTCCGTCAGCGTGACGACCCGCCAGCGGCGCCCAAGCGAGGTCGAGGGCATTCACTACCACTTCAAGAGCATCCGCGAATTCGAGCGACTGCGCGATTCCGATGCGCTGTTGGAATGGGCTGAAGTGCACGGCAATTTCTACGGCACGCCGCGCGAACCGGTGGAAGCAGCGATGGCCGAAGGCCGCGATATGCTTTTCGACATCGATTGGCAAGGCGCCCAGCAGCTGCAGGAGAAGATGTCGGCAGATGTCGTATCCATCTTCGTTCTGCCGCCGACGATGACCGAATTGCAATCACGGCTTCACCGCCGCGCGGAAGATTCGGAAGAGGTCATCGCCCAGCGGCTTGCCAATTCGCGCGCCGAAATCGCCCATTGGCGGGAATATGACTATGTCATCGTCAACGACGATCTCGATACTGCCTTCGACGCCGTGCAGGCGATCGTGAAGGCCGAGCGCCTGCGCCGCGACCGGCGGCACGGCATCTACGATTTCGTCACCAAACTGCTGGAAGAGACGCCGGTTCTTTAAAGCGAATTCGCGAGCAGGCAGAATTCCCCGACGGATAGTGTTTCGGCGCGGCGCTGCGGGTCTATACCCACCTTGTTGAGCAGGCTCTCGCCGCCGAGCGGCTTGAGGCTCTGGCGAAGCATCTTGCGCCGCTGACCGAAGGCCGCATGTGTTACTCTTTCAAGATTGGCGACGGCGCAGGGGATGGGGTTTGCCTTCGGCGTCAGATGCACCACCGTCGATGTCACCTTCGGAGGCGGCGTGAAGGCTTGCGGCGATACGTCGAAAGCCATGCGGGCATCGGCGCGCCAGCCGCAGAGTACGCCGAGGCGGCCATAGTGGTCGTCATCCTGTTCAGCGACTATGCGCTCGCCGACTTCTTTCTGGAACATCAGCGTCAAGGATTCCCAAAACGGCGGCCACTCTTTTGGCAGCAGCCAATTTACCAGCAGTTGCGTGCCGACATTGTACGGAAGGTTGGCGATGATCTTGACGGGTCCCCCAGGCGCCAGCGCCTCGAAATCGGTCTTCAGCGCATCGCCGCCGATGACCTCGAGCCTGCCAGGATAATGAGCGGATATTTCCGCCAGTGCTGGCAGGCAGCGCGGATCACGCTCGACGGCAATCACCTTCTTCGCGCCCAGCGCCAGGATGGCGCGCGTCAGCCCGCCGGGTCCAGGTCCCACTTCAAAGACGGTGCAGCCTTCAAGCGATCCTGCCGTGCGGGCAACCTTTTGCGTCAGGTTGAGGTCGAGAAGGAAGTTTTGCCCGAGTGCCTTGCGCGCGTCGAGGCCGTGACGCTGGATCACGTCGCGAAGCGGCGGCAGACCATCGAGCGCAGCCATCAGCGGTGTTCCGCGGGACGACTGAGATGGGCTGCAAGCTTGAGGGCGGCAATCAGGCTATTTTCGCGCGCGATGCCCTTGCCGGCAATGCCAAAGGCTGTGCCATGATCCGGCGATGTCCGCACGAAAGGCAGGCCGAGCGTCACATTGACGGAATCGTCGAAGCCGAGCGCCTTGACCGGGATCAGGGCCTGATCATGATACATGCAGACCGCGACATCATACCGGGCGCGAGCCTCGTCGTGGAACATGGTATCGGCGGGCAGGGGGCCGATCGCGTCGATGCCCTCGGAGCGCAGAAGCTGTATGGCGGGATGAATGATGTCTTCGTCCTCGCGCCCCATCGTTCCGTTTTCGCCGGCATGCGGATTGAGACCGGCGACGGCAAGGCGTGGCCTTTCGATGCCGAAGCGGCGCCTGAGATCGGAATGCGCGATACGGCAGGTCTCTGCGATCAATTCACCGCTCAAAGCCTGCGGCACGTCCTTGATCGGGATGTGAATGGTAACTGGTATCGCCCGCAACTTCGGTCCGGCAAGCATCATCACCGGCCTGACCGGATTGCCGGTCGCGCGGCTCGCGAGATCAGCAAGGAATTCGGTGTGCCCCGGAAACTTGAAGCCGGCCTCGTAAAGAACAGCTTTGGCGATGGGATTGGTGACGACTCCCGCTGCCTCGCCCTTGACGACGAGCGATACGGCCGTTTCGATCGCAGCGATCGTACCCGTTGCAGTCGCGACATGCGGCTCGCCGGCAGCCACCTCGACGCCCGCAGGAACAGGCAGGACGGGGAGAGCACCGGCAAAGACATCCGCGGCCGTTGCGGCGTTCGCTTCGGCTATCACGACGGAAAGATCGAGCTGCCGTGCTCTTGCCGCCAGCACATCAGGATCGCCGATCAGAAAGAAGGCCGGCAGGCCGAGCTCACGCCGCCTCAGCCAGGCCATCAGGGTTATGTCCGGGCCGATGCCGGCCGGATCGCCTTGCGTCAGCGCAAGGGGGCGCGAAAACGGAGTAGCCACGGCGGTCAGCGATAGATGATCTGCGCCTTCTTGCGCAGCTCTTCGAGATATTTGGTAGCGTTTTCGTTTTCCGGGGCGCTCTTGCCAGCCTTGGCCTTGTCGAGATCCTCCTGGCGGAACACGATCTCAGCGGCGGTGTCGTCGGATACCTCGCGCTGGCTGCAGATTGCAAGATATTCCACGCCCTTTTCTGTCACGCGGGTCGCCGTGGTATTTCCCTTGGCCTGCTCGATCAGCGGCTTCCACTCGGCCGGAAGTTCCGGTGCCAGCACGCGGCCGAGTTCGCGGACTGATACGTCACGCATCGTTGCTGCAAAGACCTTTGCCTGTTCGCAGCCTGGAAATTTCGAACGGGAGGCTTCGGCCTCGCTCTTGCGTTTGCCCGTTATGCCTTTCTTCGATTGCGGCACCACGAATATGATCTGCTGAAGCATATATTCGGTCGTGACCGGCTTCTGCTTATTGTTTTCCATCATGCGGCTGACAAGGTCGCTGCTCGACATGCGGGCGCTCGACCCGTAGCGCGCATTGACGACGCGCGGCCAGCTCATTTGCACGGCAATATACTGCTTGAAATGATCGGCACCGACCCCGGCCTGAGTGAGAATTTGCGTAAGCTGCTCGGTGGAGAGCTTGTTTCCCGACGCAAAACGCACAAAGGACGCATCGACTTCTTCCTTGGAGACGGACATGCGCACGCGCGAGATTTCCTGACGTTTCAGGGTCTCCTCGACGAGCGATTCTTCCGCCGTCTTCGCATCGGCCTTCTGATGTTGGAGACGAAGGAATGCCTGGCGCCTTGCGACATCGCCCGTGGTCAGTGCCACCCCGTTGACGACGGCCTTGACTTCGCTGGCTGCAAATGCGGAACCGCTTTGTGGCTGAACAAGCGCAGCGAGCACGCAGAACGCAGCGCCGGCAAATAGAGTCGTAACAGTCTTTCTCGCGCCAATCATGTGTCGATCCTTCCCATAGACGCTGCGGCAGCAAGTGCGCGTGAACACAGCTTTACCGAGGTCGGAGCCGCCCCCAAGCGACATTCCTATGCCTCATAACCTTAATTGACGGCAATGTCCTGCATAGTGTTGCGGCGAAAGAAAGGCTCGCTTTATTTCGCCGTCCAATATCGCAATCAATTATTGTAGATATTCTTTTCGATATCGTCAGAATATCCGACGTTGACATCGCCGAGGGTGCGGAACGTAAGTCTGGCGCCAATGCTCCAGTCGCTTGCCGACTCGTCGCTTGTATCGCGTTTTGAAGTATAGGCGATCGTGAAGATCGTGCATTCGTCTTCATACGAGAGGCCGAGAGTCTTCCTGCTGACGACGTCGTTGTTGAGATCCCACGCAATGCCGCCGAAGACGGACCAGTAGTCCCTGAACTTGACCGTTGCCTTGGTCTGGATTTCATCACCGTCTTCGGCGGAGCCGTAATCCGGCTGAGATGAAATATGGGTGTAAAGAAGCTGGCTCTGGAATGTATCGGTCTGGAATCCGGCCGTCAGATCGCCGCGGCGAAATGAGAGATCCTTCTCGTCCAGACGGTACGAGGCGGCGAGGGAAAGGCCCTGCGGCGTCTCGATGCCGCCCAGCCCGACATAGTCGGAACGGTCGGTCTCAAGACCCGAATTCGCTCCCGCATTCACGAGATCGTCCGTGGCGAAGGAGTTCTGGCCAGCAAGATGATAGGACTGGCCGAAAATGCCGTGAAGTTTGTAGCCGTTGTCGAAGGTGCCGGTGTACTGGAAGCCGATATTGGCACGCGTGCCGCCCTCGATGCGATCGTAACCCGAGAACTTGTCGCGCTCGAAGAGCGACGTCGCGTCGAAGACGAAGCTCTGCGCGTCCTCGTTGGGCAGGGCGCCCGCCAGAGACTCATCGGGACGGGCGTAGATTTGGGCAATCGGCTCAAGGACATGCGTGCTGTTGGCCGTCGTCATCAGAATCGGGTAGCGCGCTTCCAGGCCGGCGGTAATCATCCCGCGCGTTGCGCCATCACCGTTTTCGAAGTCGCCGTTGTATACGGACGTCCCGCTGATGGAGTTGGGATCGTCCACATTCCGCGCCAGTGCGTCGCCGCGCGCGGCGAGCAGAGGCGTAATGAGTACGCCCTGCGGCGTCACGAAAGTTCGCTTCCACTCGAGTTCGCCGGTCAGACGCGATGTCTGCCCCTTCAGTGAGAAGCGATCATCACCTGCCGGATTGTCGAAGAAACTGTCATGGGTGCGCGAAATATTCGTGAAGTTGACGTCGAGCGACAATTCGCCACCGGCCAGCGGCTGCGGAGCCACAGCATGATAGTCTATCACCGGATAGACGATCGCCTGCTGCTTTTCTTCCTCGCTATGCGGATCGGAGTCCTGAACGTCAAAGTAGAACGATCTGATGTCGAAGTAATTCCGCTTGCCGAGGCCGGTCAGGTAGACTTGGTTGACATGGGTTGTCTCGTTGAACCCTTTGAGTTCGTAGGTACGCGAGAAGTTATTATCGCTCTGCACCATGACATCCCAGCCGAATGCCCAGCGGGGATTGATCTTGAACTCTGCCTTGGATCCGATCATTCCGCGGTCATCGGCCTCGTGGTCGCTTGTGCCCTCGGTGAAGCTCTCTGGGTGCATCTGGTTGATGCCCGCTACGCGCAGGGTATGCGTGCCGTTCTCGAAACGCTGCCGGAACTCAGCGTCGAGCAGGAAGCCCTGATTCGTGTAGCCGGTGCCGCTGACCGTCAGGTCCATGCTGGGCGAGAAGACGTAGTAGTAGGGAACGGTAACCCCGAATCCGAGGTTCTCCGATGTACTGAAACTCGGAAACAGAAAGCCGGACTTCCGCTTGACCGTCTGGTCCGGGACCTCGATCCAGGGGAGGAAGGCGATCGGATGGCCGAGCAATTCGAAGCGTGCCTTCTCCAGCCGGATAGTATGTTTTTCGCCGTTCTGAATGACCCGCTCGGCCTTGACTTGCCAAAAAGGCGGTCGTTCCGGCCGTTCGGCGCAGGGAAGGCATGCGGTGTAGACGCCCTTGTTGAGGATCATCAAGTTATCGTTGACGCGCTCACCGCTTTCGGCCGCGATGCGTGTGTTGTCCGTGGTCTCGATACGCAACGCATTGACGAAGCCTTCGGCGAAGTCGTCGGTCACATCGAGCTTGTCGGAATACATGCGGTTTCCGTCGGGGCTGATCAGCTCGATATTGCCGACCGCCATCATGCGGCCCGTCTTCTGGTTGTATTCCACGCGCTGGGCCACCATTTTGTAGCCCGCATAGTTGATCTGGACGCCCCCGACTGCGGAGACGATCTGCTGGTCCCTGTTGTAGACGAGCTCGTTGGCCGAAAGCATCATTTTCGCTTCGGGATCGATCTTCGGCTGCAGCTTCTGCAACGTCGAATTCTCCTGCGCGAACACCGCAGGAATGCTTCCAGAATAGCCAAGCAGAGTCGCCCCTGCGAGCAGGGCAACCAACTGTTTACTAAAAGTCTTGCGGTCGCCTGCCGCCACTAGCCGTCCTCCTGATGAAGCAGAATCGTTGCGCCCAGAGCCAGCGCGACGACGACCGGAATCCACGCCGCCACGAAAGGCGGTACGACTCCGCTGCTTCCAAATGCTTTTACAAGCACGTTGACGACATAAAGCACGAAGCCCGAAAGGATTCCACCCAGAATCACCGACCTCGACTGGTTGAACCGGCTAAATTTTAAAGACACTGTTGCAGCAATGAGAGTCATCGCGACAAGCAGCAGTGGTTGAGACAGCAATGAGTGAAATTGCGTCTCCAGCGCCTTCGTCGGAACACCGAAGGATTTTGCAATTGCTATTCGATTGGAAAGATCAAAAAAAGCAATGGTTTCAGGCGATGTCAGGCGCTCCTGGACGAAGTCCTGTTTCAAATTGGTGCGAAGCTGGACCGTATCCTTGCGGACTGCGATTTCGCCCGGCCGGCGCTCGGTAACGTTCTTAAGGAGCCAGTAACCATCTTCCAATTTTGCGGAAGCTGCATCCTGGCGCAGAATCACGCGGCCATCCGAATCGAAGTGGATCAAAACGGCATCGATCAGCAGTGTTCCGTTCTGCTGAATCGTACGAGCGCCGATGATGACGTCGTCCTTTCCGCTGATCTGGCGCAGCCAGGGAACCTGCGGCTTACTGCTTGTGGCCTTCTCCTGGCCGCGCCAATCGGTCTCCACCAGTGCGGCCTGACGCTGGCCCCAGGCCGCGAGCGGATTGATGACCGCCATCGTCAGGATGCCGAGCAGGAAGGCGCCGGCGATGAAGGGCGACATGAACTGCCATACCGATATACCGGCTGCGCGTGCCACCACGAGTTCATACTTGCGGTTCAACCCGATCAGCACCGTCATTCCGACAAAGAGCGCAATGAACGGAACGGTCTGTTGGATGATGAGCGGCAGTCGGACGGCCGTCATCAACAGGCCGCCGGCAACGGTATAGCCCGGAAGCCCGGACATTCGGCCTGCCGTCTCGCTGAAATCGATAAGAAAGACAATCGAGATGATTCCAAGGAAGAACCAGATCGTTATCGCAAGATAGCGGCGGAAGAAGTAGCGTCCCAAGGTGCCGAAGATCATGCGCTGCCTCCGGGCGTCTTTCCGACCGCAGAAGGCAGTCGCCGTTCGATTCTGTGCCAGATGCCGGCGGCACGTTCGCCCACGGCGGCCGGAATCGAAAGGCGCTTGTGCAGATTGAGGAAGCCGCTCGCCGCGACGCCGGCCACGACCGGAATCGCATAGAGCACGCCGATGTAAAACGGATTGGTGTCGATCTGATTCGCGGCGTAGAACGACGCCCAGCGCAACGCAAAGGAAAAGGTCAAAGCCGTGACCATCGGGTGCAGGCGCGCCTCGCGATGCGAACGCGCGTCACCGGCGATCGCCAGCGAAATCAGCGCCAAAACGAAAGGCAGAACCCAGTCCGTCAGCCGTCTGTGAAGTTCGGCGCGGTATGATTGCGGCCTGGCGATGTAATCTTTGTCGGCCGGATCCGGATTGAGCAGGAAGCCCAGGTCGCGGTCGCTTGCGCGGAGCGTCGCCTGTCCGCGGTTCTGCGTCAGATCGGAGAGATCGAAAGAATAGGAGTCGAATTTGATAATCGAGACGTTGCCGTCGCGGGCTTTGCGCTGAACCTCGCCGTCGCGCATGATGAGCGAGGTTCCCGTATCATCGACGGCGCCTTCGCGCGCATAATAGATCATGTCGAAGGCAGGATCGCGCTCGTCGACGACGAACAGGCCCCTCAACACGCGGCCGGCCAGCCGCTCCGAAATCTGCACATAGAGACCCTCATCGATCCTGCGGAAGTTCTTTTCTTCGATGACGGTGGACAGAAGATCGGCATAGGCCGCCGCAATCATCTGGCGCGCACCGGTCTTTGCCTTCGGCTCGACGACGTTGTCGACGAAGAAGGAGAACGCGCTAATGACAGCCGCAAGCAGCAGGATTGGCCGGATGATGATGTTCCGCTTGGCACCGGCCGCATCGATAACGGTCAGCTCCGAATCGTTGTTCATCGTTGTCAGCGTCTGCGTGACACCGATCACAAGGGCGAAGGGCAAGACGACAGGAATAATCGACGGCAGGATCAGCGTCGCAAGCTTGGCGAACGAGCCGATAGACTGACCGCTATCGGTGACCAGGTTGATGCGCTGCAGGACCTGGGTCGTCCATATGATCGCGAGCACCGGCAGCAGCGCTACGAGAAACATCTGGCCGACGCGCCGCAATATGTAGATTTCAAGTAGTTTCATGCCTGCCCTTGAACGCACCTGCGAAGCGGAAGCATCGCAGCAGGAACCATCTAAGCTCTTTGCTGCGCTTTTGCGACAAGCAGGTGTCAAAATTTCATTCAAAATTCAGAATTTTTTGGGCCTGTGTGATGAATTCGGTAAACGCATAGACGCCGGCAAAAACGACAATCGCCAATAGCCAGCCGAGTACGATATCGGAAAGGTAGTGCGCGCCGAAGGAAAGCCGCATCAGCGGCGTGAGGAAAGAGATCGCCAGAATCGGCAGGAATAGTCCGGTTCGTGCCGGCTGTGGTATCAGCATGACGAGACAGAGCAGCCAGCCGGCGCTTGCGGCCTCTCCGGAGACAAACGAGCAGTTCGAAATGCACTTTCCTGCAAGCGATCCCGCCTGCACGAAATCGAGGGTACCGCCGAAATTGAGGGTCTCGATCGGCCGCGGCCGGCCCCAATGCTCCTTGAGGATGACGTTCGCGATAAGGCCGGGTCCGAGCAGCAGCGATGCCAGAGCGATCTTGAGATTTCGGGCCCGAAGCGCGTTGAACGTTGCTCCGTGACGCCAGTAGCACGCGATCAGCATGGCGAGTTGAACGGCCGCCACAACATATGGCAGCCGGAAGAAGATCGTTCTGAGCGTGTCCAAAAAGGCTGTCTGACGGGAGGGGAAATGTCCGCAAACCTGTGTCGCTGCGTCCGAGGCTTTGCAGGTATCGACGAGAAAGAAATGCCACGAGGCCACGATGTCGACCTGCGGGAAGGTATGGAATATTAGAAGCAGCGCCCACCACAGACAGAAGAGGCCGATGAAACTAGCTGCCGCGCTGGGCGGAAAGCGAACTTGGGAGCCGGATAATTTGTCTGCAAGACTAGCGGTCACGTCAGGGCATTCTTCTCGTGGTTTTCGGCACCATTTCAAGCACAGTTGCTTTTTGACTCGGTATCGCCGATTTGTCCATGGCTTCCCGATCAAGCCTTGTTTTCGGCGCTGAAACCCGAAATTATCGCCGCCGGTTGGATTCCGCAGAATCCGAATGGAGAAAACATGGCAGCCAAATTCGATATCTCTTTTTCAAAGTCGGCCAAGATCAGCGGCGGACTGACCATTCTGTTGAAGGCAAGCGACGCCGATTCGGCTGCGGGAGCTGAGATCGCCGACCCGGCCGGTGTCATCGCCAGAGCCGCAAAAATTGCCAAATTCTCGGCAAAACCGGTGAGTACGCTTGATCTTGTCGCCCCTGAAGGCTCGCCGGCTGAACGCGTCATCGTGGTTGGTCTCGGCAAGGCCGAAGAACTGACGGCGCATGACTGGCTGAAGGCTGGCGGTACGGCTGCCTCGAAGATCAAGGGAGCCGAGAAGGCGATGGTCTTCATCGACGCGCCAGGCGTTGGCGTCGATGCCAGGGCCGGGGCCGATTTCGCGCTCGGCATGCTGCTGCGGGGCTACAGCTTCGACACCTACAAGACGAAGAAGACCGATGATGAGGACAAGGCGAGCGGCAAGGCCAAGAAGAGTATA
>NZ_JABEPH010000092.1:0-17717 GCF_013004495.1 Rhizobium sp. SEMIA 4085 | reverse complement strand
TGGCGGCGCCCCTCGCGCTTTGCCGCGGCGACCGGCCGTTCTTTCGGCGGGCGCAGCGCATGCTGATGGCAACCGTCCTTGGAGGACTTGCCGTTCGCATGGCGCTTGAATCGCGCCGCTGATACGCTTTAAGCTTCACCCTGACCTTGACATCGGCGCCGTTAAAGCGGAAGCCGCGCCTGGCTGCCTCGCGGTGTCGTATCAAGGAATCTCAGCATGAAACGCAGTGCCGTCGCCGTCAGTTCGAACGTGATCCTGACGGGCGTCTTGTTGATGCTGCTCGGCGATTTTCTCTTTGCGCTCAACGATGCGATGGGCAAATGGCTGGTTGCGAGTTTCGCCGTCGGCCAGGTGCTGGTGATCCGCTCGGTCGGCGCCTTCATCGTGCTCGGTCCGATGATCATCCGGCAAGGGACGCGGCAGCTCTTCAATGTCGAGCATAAGGGGCAGCAGGTGATGCGCGTCATCATGACGACCTGCGATGTCAGCCTGTTTTATGCGGCCGTCGCCTACCTGCCGCTTGCCGATGTCATGACCTTTTATATGGCGGGGCCGATCTATGTCGCCGCGCTTTCGCACTTTTTCCTCGGCGAGAAGATCGGTTGGCGCCGCTGGCTTGCGGTTTTCATCGGCTTTGCCGGTGTCGTCGTAGCGCTGCGTCCATCATCTGCGATGTTGTCCCTGCCATCTCTTTTCGGTCTGACGGGCAGTCTCGCCTTCGCGGTGACGCTGGTGATGAGCCGCTCCTTGCGCGCGACAAGCGACACCACGCTCGTCACCTGGCAGACGATCGCAGCTCTCATTGCCGGAATCATTCTCAGTATCGGCCATTGGCGTCAGGCGACACTTCTCGACTACTCAGGCATGCTGCTTCTGGGCGTCGTCGCCTCCTGCGCCCACCTGCTGATTACCCGATCGCTGAAGCTTGCGCCCGCATCGCTGCTGGCGCCGCTGCAATACACGCTGCTCATATGGGCGATCGTGCTTGGCATGATCTTTTTCGATGACGTACCCGACATGCAGATCCTCATCGGCGCCGCGATCATCGTCGTTGCAGGGCTTTTCATCTTCCACCGGAAAAACCTCAGGGACACGATCACGCCGGATGCCGTTCCACCGGACGGACATTGAGCGTTCAGTCGAAGGATTGTCCCGGCAGGATCAGTCGGTTTTGATCCGCAGGCCGGTTTCATCGAACAGATGCCAATGGCCCGAACGGGGTGCGATGTTGAGGATATCGCCGCGCGCGACCCGGCTCTGGCCTTGCTGGTGCACCAGGATTGGCTCGCCGTTTGGAAGGGTGCAATGCAGATAGCTGTTGGCGCCGTGCTGTTCGGCAACGGCGACCTCGGCTGGCCAGCCGCTTTCACCAACCAGGAAATCTTCGGGCCGCACACCGAGTGTTGCTTTCCGTCCGGCTGCAAGCCCGACTTCAAGGGGCAATTCCAACGCCGGCAATCCGGCGCACTCGAAGGCGAGCGTCCCGTTGGTCGAAGTGCCGATTGTCCCTTCGATGAGGTTCATGCGCGGCGAGCCGATGAAGCCGGCAACGAAAGTGTTGTGCGGGCGATTATAAAGATCAAGCGGCGCACCGACCTGCTCGATGACGCCCTTGCGAAGGACAACGATCTTATCTGCCATTGTCATCGCCTCGATCTGGTCATGCGTCACATAGATCATCGTATTGCCGAGCCGCTCGTGCAGCTTTGTAATCTCGACGCGCATCAGCACCCGCAGTTCCGCATCGAGGTTGGAAAGCGGCTCGTCGAAGAGGAATATCTTCGGATCGCGGGTGATGGCGCGACCGATTGCGACGCGCTGGCGCTGACCGCCGGACAGCTGGCGGGGGCGCCGGTCGAGCAGCGTGTCGATCTGCAAAAGCTTGCCGGCTGCTTCAACGCGGCGGTCGATCTCGTCTTTCGGCATCCGGATATTCTCAAGTCCGAAGCTCAGGTTCTGGCGAACGGTCATGTGGGGATAAAGAGCGTAGGACTGGAAGACCATGGCGACGCCGCGATCGGCCGCCGGCGTGTCGATGACGCTTTCGCCGTTAATGCGGATGTCGCCGCCCGTTGCCTCTTCGAGCCCAGCAATCATTCTAAGCAGCGTCGACTTTCCACAGCCGGACGGGCCGACGAAGACGACGAATTCGCCGTCCGCAATATCGAGATTGATATCGGGGATCACCTGCAGCGTGCCGAAGGATTTGTTGACATTTTCCAGTACGAGGTTTGCCATGAACGAAACTCACTTGATGCCCGTGGATGCGATGCCGGTGGTGATGTAGCGCTGCAGAAAGATGAAGGCGCAGGCAAGCGGCAGCGCCGTCAGGGTCGTCATGGCGAGCATCAGATCGTAACGGACTTCGAACTCGCTCTGGAAAGAGTTAAGCGCCAGCTGCAGCGTATAGACCTCGCGGCGATTGAGCACGATCAAGGGCAGCAGGAAGTCGTTCCAGCGCGACAGGATCGAAAAGATCGCCACAACGGCAAGCGCCGGGCTGGAAAGCGGCAGGACGATCCTCCAGAAGATGCGCCACTCGCTCGCATGATCCATGCGCGCTGCCTCGATCAGTTCGTCAGGGATCGTCAGCATGTATTGGCGTAGCAGGAAGACGCCGGTCGGCGTCGCGACGGTCGGCAGGATGACACCCCAGAGATTTCCGACAAGGCCGAGTTCGGCAACGATGAGGTAAGTCGGCACGAGAACCACGGTGGCCGGGATCATCAGCGTCGACAGGATCGAGATCAAGGCGACGCTGCTGCCTGCGAAACGGTACTTCGAAAGCGCAAAGGCAGCCATGGAATTCATCACCAGCGTGATAATGGTCGCAACAGTGGTGATGAACAGGCTGTTATAGACATAGCGGCCCATCGCCTGGCCGGAACTTGCGACCAGGTTGCTGTAGTTTTCGGTCGCAAGCCGCACCTTGCGGACGGGGACCGCATCGGTCACGGCAACGGTGACACGGCCGGCACCAGGGTTGTCGGGATTGATCATCTGCGCATTCCTGCCAACACGGCGGATCTGCGCAAGCCGCGCCTTCGTGCCGTCCTTCAAGGTTACGTCGAAGAGCGGCAGCGGCTGCTCGAAACCTTCAACCGCGGCTGTTTCGCTGGAATAGGGCAGAAGGCTCGGGGGAAATTCCTGCAGATTGGCTTGCGTTTTGAAAGAAGACAGGACCACCCAGGCAACCGGCGTGAACATGATGAGCAGTCCAAGGACGAGGAAGCCATAGGTGAGCCAATCGGTAACGTCGAGCCTGTTGCGCCCGCGCCGGGCAAAGAGCAAGCCGCGCATGGGAGCTCCGGGTTTGGACAGGGCAACGTCAGCCATGTTGCGAATTCCTCGACAGGCGCAGCTGCAGGCCGGTGAAGATCAAGAGCACGACGCCGAGCAGCAGCGAGGCCGCGGCCGCAAGACCGAAATTGCGAGGCTGCACGGCGAAACCGACCTCGTAGATATATTGGACGATCAGCATCGTCGCAGATCCGGGGCCGCCGCCTGTCAGCACGTAGAGCTCATCGAAGGTCTGGACCGAGCGAATGACGCAGAGAACGAAGACGACGAGCAGGACGGGCTTTAGAAGCGGCAGCGTGATGCGCGTGAAGACCCGCCAGTTGGTGGCGGAGTCCATCTTGGCAGCTTCGTAGACATCGCGCGGGATCGACTGCAGCCCGGCAAGCAGAATGATCGTGTAAAAGCCCATATGCGCCCAGACGGTGACAAAGACCGACCAGAAGAAGGCGGTATTTGGAAATACCAGCCAGTTGACGGGTGAAAGTCCGAGCCAGGTCAGGATGCCGTTCAACGCGCCGTTGCGCTGCAGGATCCACTGCCAGGTCAAGGCCACGACGACAGGCGAAAGCATGACGGGAAAGAAGAAGACGGCGCGAAAGAAGCCGCGGCCGCGGATCTCGCGGTTGAGGCAGACAGCGGCAAGCAGCGCGACGCCGATCATGCAGATCACCTGGATCGGCACGAAGACGAGACTATTGCGGAGGGCCCGCCAGAAGAGATCGCTCGAGCAGGTGGATGCATCGAGGTAGTTGGTGCAGTCGAACAGCGTTTCGTAATTGCCAGAACCGATGAAGGGTCGCTCGCTCGGATAAAGGCGGTCGCTGCCGGTGATCGAATAGAAGATGTTGATCGCGACCGGAAGGAGCGAGAAAAACAGAACGGCGAGGAGGTTCGGCAGAAGAAAGACCCACGGCATGCGCCGGATGCCCAGGATCTTTTGCAGGCCCGTCATCAAAGGTTCGGCGAGCCTTGCCGGCAGGAGGATGATGCCGCCGGCAACTGTCGCAAGTCGAGCCCTTGTGGCCATACCGCTCTCCTTGCCGATCAGCCGGTCTATTGGCCGGCCGCCTTGATGGCGAGCTCGACATCCTGCTTGACACGGTCAAGTGCAGCGTCGACCTCCAATTCGCTGTTCAGGACCTGGCTGATGCGCGTCGTCAGTGCATTCATCATGGCACGCTGATAGCGCCAGCCCTGGAAGCGATAGGCGGCCGGCGCCATTTTCGGGATCTGGGCGATGAAGGTCGAAAGTGATTGTTGCGTGCGCTCAGAGGCGCCCGGATAGGTCACGCCATTTTCGATGAGTGATTTTGCCGCCGGAATCTCGACGGCTGCCGAGACGATTTCGGCATTGTTCTTCGACTGGGCGATATAGTCGATCAGCTTGCCGACCGCTTCGGGCTGTTTGGTATGCTTGAAGCCGACGAGCGCTCCACCGCCCGGCATGACGGTGCACGAAGAAGGCCCGCAGGGCGCAGGTGAAACCTGCCAGTCGAAGAGGTCCCCTACTTCCTTGTCCATCTGGCTGAGCGTCCAGGAACCGCCGAAGTAAAGCACGGTCTTGGCATTCAGGAAATCCGAGAAGAGTTCGCGATGCGTCGCGCCGCCGACCGCTCCCCAAAGGTCCATCGGCATTGTTCCGTCCTTGTGCCATGCGACGAACTGTTCGACGGCGTCCTTCAGCCCCTTGTCGATAACCGGTTTGCCCTGGTCATCGACCAATTCGGCGCCGTAACTGATGGCAAGGCTTGCAAAGCGGTGGCCAGAGCGGTCCATCTCCATGGCGTATTCGGTATTGGTCGCCTTGGCCACCTTGCGTGTCGCTTCTGCCCATTCGGCCCAGGTTGCGCCCTCCTTGGGAACCGGAACGCCCGCCTGCTCGAACAAGGTGAGATTGACATAGGCGCCATTGACGGTGAGCGTCGTCGGCATGCCGTTGATCGCCTTGCTCGTCGGATTGGAGCCACGCAGCCATTGTAGGGTCTGGCTGTATTCCTTCTCGAAATTCGCCGCGTTCACATAAGGCGTCAGGTCGAGATAGTAACGGCTGAGGCCGCCGAGGTCGGTGATGATCGCCGCATCGGGGCCCTCGCCGGATTCGAGTTGCACCGGCAGGCTTTCGACGAGCGACTGATAGGGAACGGTCTCGAGCTTGACCTTGACGCCTGGATTCTCGGATTCGTATCGTTTGACAACGGGATCCATGGTCAGGCAGCCGAAGCCGATATCGTCGCACAAAACGGTGAGTTCCTGCGCCTGGGCAATACCCGTCAGCGCCGTGGCTGCAAGCAGCGTCGAGGCCGCCCACAAGCCGATGCGGGTGCGTTTCATATCCAGATCCTCCAGCGATCGCGACGGGCCTCCCGCCCAGGGTGGCGATCTGCGATAAACTTGTCTGGACTTACCAGATTGTCAACCGGCGAGCCGAAAGATTTTTTGCCAGGACCATAGCTAATGTGGCTGGTTTGGCGCAGTTCCCGTTGCAAAAACATTCTTGACAGGTTCGAGCTTTGAGTGTCTGGTTTGACCAATTATGAGGAGACGAGAAGCCGCAGCTCCCACGGCTTTTGCAGGAGGACGAGACTAAAATGCCGAGATTTGCCGTCGTCGGAATCGATCATCCGCACACGTTTGATCATGTGAAGGGATTGCAAGCGGCGGGTGGAGAATTCGTTGGTTATTGCCCGAAGACCTCTGTTCCGGCGCTGCTCGAAAATTTCAAGAAGACATATCCGGATGCGCCGCAGATCGATCGCGAGACGATTTTCGCCGATCCGTCCATCGACGTCATCTGCATCTCCGCCATTCCGCGCGATCGCGCCGGTCTTGCGATCCGCGCCATGAGGGCCGGCAAGGACGTGATGACGGATAAGCCGGGCGTCACGACGTTTGCGCAGTTGGAGGAGGTCAAGAAGGCCGTCGCCGAGACGGGCAGGATCTTCTCGATCTGCTTTTCGGAGCGCCATTGCGTTCGTTCGGCGGTCAAAGCAGCCAAACTCGTCAAGGAAGGCGCGATCGGCAAGGTCATACAGACGCTCGGCATGGGACCGCACCGGCTCCAGCTTCCGACGCGGCCGGACTGGTTTTTCGATCCCGAAGCCTTTGGCGGCATCATCGTCGACATCGCCTCGCATCAGATCGACCAGTTTCTCTTCTATACCGGCTCGACGAGGGGCGACGTCGTCGCAAGCGCAATCGGCAACTTCGGCATGCCGGAGAAACCGGCATTCCAGGACTTCGGCGAGGTATTGCTTCGCTCCGACAAGGCGTCTGGCTATGTCCGCGTCGACTGGTTTACGCCCGAGGCGCTGCCGACCTGGGGCGACGGACGTCTGACCATTCTCGGCACCAAAGGCTATATCGAGCTTCGCAAATACATCGATATTTCCGGCCGCCCCGGCAAGGATCATCTATTCCTCGTGAACGGCGAGGAAAATACCTACATCGACTGCAGCAGCGAGAAGCTCGACTATTTTGAAGCATTCACCGCCGATGTGCGCGATCGCACGGAAACGGCGATGACGCAGGCGCACGTCTACGAGGTCTGCCGCCTTTCGCTTGAGGCGCAGGCCAAGGCTTCCCGGCTCGGCGGACGATAGGAGGAGATATCATGACGAAGAAATTGCGCGTTGGCGTAATCGGTGCGGGCATCGCGTCGCGCCATCTGATCGGCTACGACTGGAACAAGGATCTTTTCGACGTGCCGGTGCTTTGCTCGCTGGACGAAGAACGCGGCCGCGAACTTTGCCAAAAGCATGGCATTGGCGAGTATACTCAGAATGTCGACGACCTTTTTGTCCGCAACGATCTCGACATCATCGATATTTCGACACCGCCGGATTCTCATTTCGAACTCTGCAAGAAGGGCATCGAATCGGGAAAACATGTGATTTGTGAAAAGCCGCTCTTCGGCTCGATTGCCGACGTCGACGAGATGAGTCGCATTGTCGCGCGTTCCGGCGGCAAGAAACTCATGCCGATCTTCCAGTATCGCTACGGCTCCGGTCTTCAGAAGCTGAAGCTGCTGATCGAGCTTGGTCTGACCGGGCGCCCCTTCCTGACAACGATCGAAACTCATTGGTGGCGTGGCCCTGCCTATTACGAAGTTCCGTGGCGCGGAAAGTGGAAGAGCGAGCTCGGCGGCGGCCTGCTTGGCCACGCGATCCATGCGCACGACATGCTGAATTATGTGCATGGCGCCTGCGCCGAAGTCTTTGCCTATGGCGCGACGCTGGTAAACAAGATCGAAGTCGAAGATACGATGGCGCTTTCCGTCAAGATGCAAAACGGATCGCTGGCGGTCCTTTCCATGACGCTCGGCTCACGCAAGGAGATCTCGCGCCTGCGCTTCTGCTTCCATGATCTCGTCGCCGAAAGCATTCTCGAGCCTTATACGATGGGTCGCGATCCGTGGAGCTTCATCGCAGGCACCGAGGAGCACCAGAAGCGTGTCGACGAAGCACTGGCCGGCTACGAAGTGAAGGAAGACGGCTACACCCGCCAGTTCGAGCTGTTCCATCAGGCGATCGTCGAAGACAAGGAGCCGCCGGTGACGCTGCAGGACGCGCGCAATTCGCTGGAACTGGTGACGGCTGCCTATCATTCGCAGCGCACCGGCAAGCCGACGCCGCTGCCGATCACCGCCGAGCATCCGCTTTACCACTCGTGGCTTCCGGACGAGGAGCGGCGTATGGCCGCCAGCGCCTGAGCGCCAAACAGACATGCGCCACCCATCTTAAGGGTGGCGCCGCAAGGAGGTATCATGGGGGCAGCCGTACCAGCGCTTCGGCTTCAGGGGGAGCAGCGGCTTTATCAGATCGTCGCACGCCGTATAGCGCGCATGATCGAGGCAAACGCCAAGAACCCGGACTGGCGCATGCCTTCCGAACGCGAGCTTGCCGAAGAACTCCAAGTCAGCCGCCCGGTCGTGCGCGAGGCGGTTATTGCTTTGGAGATGCGCGGACTGGTCGAGGTCAAGGGCAGGGCAGGCATCGTCGTTTTGCCGGTTCGCGGCAATCAGGTCAATTTTGACAAGATCAGTGCGGATGCCGGACCCGGTCCCTTCGAGCTTCTGGAAGCCCGGCTTGCAGTCGAGGCGAGTGCCGCCGCCATGGCGGCCGAACGCGCCACGAACTACGATATTGCCGTGCTCGAGGACTGTATCGCTCAGATGGAGCATGAGACCGATGTCACCTTAAACAACGAAAAGGGCGACCGAGATTTCCATGTGACGATTGCGCGCATGACCGGAAATGCCATCATCGTTTCAATCGTCGAGGCGCTTTGGGTTCAGCGCGACGAGTCGCTGATGTGGAAAAAACTGCATGAGCATATCCACGCGCCAAGCGTGCGCCCGCTCTGGATCGGCGATCACCATGCAATCCTGACAGCTCTGCGTCTGCGCAATCCCGACGCCGCCTATAAGGCGATGGCGCGCCACATCCGCAACGTCAGTAACGAATTGATGGAAGCTGACGAAAGGGGACGATTTGCGCCGGCCTTCATGCAGGCCGATGATGGAAAATCGCGCTAGCCGTATGGTCCCAACGGTCGCGCATGCGACGCACATCGGGTAGACCGGATGATTCCTTCCTTCGCCAGTCGCATGGGGGCGAAGTCGAAGAGTGGCGAGAGCCGAATGGTCCCACCAGAATACTTGTTCAGCGCCGAGTTTCGTCCGTGATTGTCAAGATTGTCGAACGCCAGATTTGCGATGTCACGTCTTAGATACGCAGCGATGCCGGCAAAGGGATCAGACGAGAATTGTTTCAGGATTGCCGACACAAGGCCGCCCGGAGCAGGAGGGGAAGATCGGCTTCGTGCGAAGCTTCGTTCAGCTCAAGGTGTTCGGCAAGTTTCCGGCGCGCATGTCTTTGTGGCATTAGATCCAACAGGAAGTGCGGCCAGTGACGACCGTATCGGTTTTCAAGGTCTACGGGATAGCGGATGGATAGGGCGCGATGGTCGCAAGCCGCCCTTCCATTGGCAAAATCGACAGAAGCTGCCTCAACAAAGTAATCAAAATCGTAGTCAATGACCGAGGCACCCGCATAGCCAGCTGCTTCGCCTTGGGGTTGTAGGGTCGCGGCCCCAGGCCATTCGCCATTAGCGCATTAATTGACGCATTAAAGATGGGGTGTTGCCGCCCTCCCCAGACGGCATCGCAGTGTGCCAGGATGTGGTCGGATAGGCCACAAAGCGGAGAGGACGGCACCGGCCAGCGGCCTCTGAAAGCGGCGCGCAAAAAGGCCTGACAGAAGACCGCACTCGATCACACGTTCAGACAGTCAAAAAACTTCTTGCGCAACGGGCGGCAACCACAGAAGGGGATTAAACATGCGCCTGACGTAAGAAAATCAACCTCCTGTGATGGTACAATAGAGAGCGCAGTGGCCAATGGAGGGCGGGTTTGGTCTCAATCCAAGTGGCTCGGCAGGACGCCAAGACCGCCCACGCCAGCCATAGCATCCGTGCCGGATTCGAGCCGCAAGAGGTACGTTTCCCGCACCCCCTTTCATCGCGCCGAACGCTCGGTGAGGCAAACGAGGAAAAGAACCTCCGAAAACGGAATGGCGGCCCCTCGACCGCTCTCTCACGGTCAGGATGGTTTGGCACCGAGCGCGTGCAGGATACCGCGCAGTTCCGCCAATCCGCGCATGCGGCCGATCGCGGGATAGCCTGGCGTGACGGTCTTGTTCAGGTCGTCCAGCATACGGTGACCATGGTCGGAGCGAAACACGATTTCGCCTTCCGGGCTGCGCTTGCGGTCCTCGGCCACGAGTTCCTTGAGAACTGCGACCATATCGACATCGCCTTCCAGATGTGCGCTCTCATGGAAGGAGCGGCCGTCGCCTTCGCGCTTGGTGGCGCGCAGGTGTGCGAAGTAAATGCGCGAGGCAAAGCGGCGGGCGATCGCCGGCATGTCGTTGTCGGCGCGCACTCCGAGGCTGCCGGTGCAGTAGCACATACCGTTTGCCTGTGATGGTACGGCCTCGAAAAGGGCAGCGTAGTCGTCTGCCGTCGAGGCAATGCGCGGCAGGCCGAAGAGCGAACGCGGCGGATCGTCCGGATGGAGCGTCAGCTTGACGCCGCGCGCTTCGGCGGCAGGTGTGACGGCCTGAAGGAATTCGATGAGGTGCTGGCGAAGCTTGGCGGCGTCGATGCCGGCATAGGCGGCAAGCTTTTCGCGGAAGCCGGGAATGGTCAAAGGCTCGGTGGTCGAGCCCGGCAGCGCCGAGGTTATGATGCGTGTGATCTCGGCGATCTCCGCTTCCGGCATAGCCTCGTAGACATCGCGGGCGCGTTGCCGGTCCTCCGCTGAATATTCCTTTTCGGCGCCCTGACGCTGCAGCACGAAGAGGTCGAAGGCAGCAAAGCGTTCGTGGTCGAAGCGCATGGCGGTCGCGCCCGTTGATATCTCGTAGTCGAGCTCGGTGCGTGTCCAGTCGACTACGGGCATGAAGTTGTAGCAGATGATCGGGATCCCGCAGGCGGCGACGGCTTCGAGGCTTGCAATCCAGGCCTCGATTTCGGCCTTGGCCTGGCCACCCTTGCGCTTGACTGCGTCGGGGATCGGAATGCTCTCGACGACGGACCACGTGAGGGACGAGCGGCCGGGCGGCGTATTCTCGATCATCGATTTGCGTTCGCCGACTTCGCTTTTCGTCCAGGCGCGGCCGATCGGTATCTGATGCAGCGAGGAAACGATGTTCGTCGCGCCTGTCTGGCGTACATCGTCCAAAGTGACGGGAGCCTCAGGCCCAAACCATCTCCAACCTTGCCGCATCTGTTTCCTCCTTGCTGTCTCGTTGTTTATGGGTTCTGCCGGCTGCTTCAGCAGAAATAATCGGGATAACGTGTGCGAAGCTCCGCGACGTCGGGAATGACGGCGCTCAGATGGTGAAGCATCGCGTTGCGAGCGGCGTTCTCATCGTGGGCTGCGATCGCATCGCGGATAGCACAGTGTTCGGGAACTACGTTGTCCATGCGGCCCAAGGCTGGAAGCGTCAGCCGCCGGGCTCGGTCGATCTGCACCTTGACCGTTTTCAGGATGGTCCAGATACCGGGATAGCCCGCGATCTGGATTATCGCCTCGTGAAAGGCCTCGTCTTCTTCATGGAAGCTGGACACGTCGCCGAGGGCGGCAAGCGCCTTCTGCCGGGAGATGATGGCATCGAGCCGGGCAATGTGATGCGGCTTGGCCATTCTGGCAGCACTTTCGATAGTCGTGCCCTCCAGTGCTTTGCGAACGACAACCGCTTCTGGGATTGCCGATATGGGGATACGCGAAACGACGGTGCCGGACTGCGGATAAATCTCCACGAGCCCGCCTTCGGCAAGACGAAGCAGCGCTTCACGCACCGGCGTGCGGCTGACGCCGAATTCCTCGGCGATTCGCTTTTCCTGAAGCGCAATTCCCGGCGGCATGCGCAGCGAAACGATGTCGGCATGAAGCCGCTCGAAAATCGCATCCGCCGCCGTTACGCGGCGAAGCTTCGCCGGTCTTTCCAAAAGAGCCGGAAAGTCGATCGCTTCGGAACCGGACGCCTGCCGCATGGACTGCCTGAAATGTCTTCGTTTGCATACTAGTATATCAATTGCAGCCTGTTGCCAAGGCGCGCCGAAAGGAGCGGCGCCGACAGCAACCGTGCACTGGCCCTTGCAGGCCTTCTGACTGCTGATGCGCATGATGCCGACACAGACGAATCACAGTACGACGCCAAGACCGAGAAGCACGGGGCGATCAGGTACTGAACCGGAGCGGAAACACACAGGTGATCGAACCCAGCACCGGCGCAATCGTGGGTGCTTTGAAATGCGAATGCCCAACCCTGTCGCGTAAAAGCACGAGCGCGGCGATATTGACGACGGCGAAGAGCGAATGCAGTTATTGTCGGACCCCTCTGAAAAGGAGGAGCATGAGCGGGATAGCGTTGGAGACGCTTGCGGATCAGCCGGGATGAAATCGGGTCATGGGACCGGTCTGCTCTTGCTTTTCATCGTCGGCGATATTCTCGGAACGTGTATTTATGCGGTGACAGGACGGGGCGCCCAATCTCTTGGCAACTACAGCGGGAAACGGGAAAGGAAAGCAGTATTTTGAGCGTTGGGCTTGAATTTGCTGCGTTGCAGCATTACCTTTTAATGGTCCGAAGCGATTCACCCTCCTCCCGAGCCGCTTCGGTCCGACGGGCAGCACTCCTCCTCCCAAGCTGCCAGTCATTATCGAAGCCCGGCGCACCTCCTCCCGCGCCGGGCTTTTTATTGCGAAGCGAACGCTTGCCGCAATGCCCCGGACGCAAGCTGGAAAGGGGCCGGCATCGCCCAGCAGCTTCGGCTATCCAAGGGTGAAGTACCCCTCCGACACTGTCGGTATACAAGGCTTGGCGAGTGCTTTTTCCCGGTGGATGCGGTATAGTGTTTTCTTGAGGGTTGTCCTGGGGAGGGCCCCCGATGGTTATTTCTTCCTGGCTGGAAAGCTTGGGATGTGGGCAGTACGCCTCGGCCTTCGAGATCAATGCGATTGACGCGGAGATGCTGCCGAAGCTGACCTCCGACGACCTTAAAGAGATCGGGGTGGCTCCCCTCGCGCACAGAAAGAAAATACTCGAGGCAATTGCTGGACTTGACAACGGCCAAGCGGCCCCGCGTCTTTGTCTTCAGGCGGATTTGACCGCCGTTCCTCCTCGTCCCCAACCATTGTCCGCGCGGCCCCGAGAGGCGGAAAGACGCCAGCTGACCGTGATGTTCGTCGACCTGGTGGGTTCTACTGGCTTTTCCACCCATCTCGATCCTGAGGAAATGGGCGCGCTGTTGCGTGAGTTCCAAAATGCCGTGGCGGGCGGCGTCGTCCGCTTTGACGGCTACGTGGCGAAGCTGATGGGCGATGGCGTGCTTTGTTATTTCGGCTGGCCCCAGACCCACGAGGACGAAGCCGAGCGAGCCGTCAAGGCAGGTCTTGCGGTTGTAGAAACGGTCAAGGGCTTGTCGACCAAGGGCGGCCAGCAACTCTCCGTTCGTGTTGGGATAGCGACCGGTCTGGTGGTCGTCGGCGATTTAGTCGGGTCCGGCGCCGCTCAAGAGAATGCAGTTGTCGGCGAGACACCAAACCTCGCGGCCAGACTGCAAGCTCTCGCTGAACCGAACACGGTGCTGATTTCTGAACTTACATTCCGACTGACAGGTAAGCTCTTCGAGGTGAAGCGTATCCGTCCGCAGAAACTGCACGGTTTCGATACCCCCACGAATTCCTACCAAGTAATCGGGGAGGGCCGGGCGGAAAGCCGTTTCGACGCTCTCCACGCGGGAGGCACTGCTGCGCTGGCGGGGCGAGATCTTGACCTGGCCTTGTTGACCGAGCGATGGAATCTCGCGACGTCGGGGGAAGGTCAGGTTGTCGAGCTCTTTGGCGAAGCAGGGATCGGAAAGTCACGCATCCTCGAGGAACTTCGCGAACGGTTGAAGGAGGAGAACGTCACATATTTGCGTTATTTCTGCTCACCTTATCATACGCAGAGCGCGCTTTTCCCAGTGATTGACCAGTTGCTGCGCGCTGCCAGCATTTCACGGACGGATCCGCCCGAACGGCAGCTGGCGTTTCTAGAAGGAGTGCTTGCAGCGACCAATAATCCGCAGGAGGAAGTGCCGCTGATCGCCACCCTGCTGTCGATTCCCACGGGAGACCGTTATCCCAAACCCGATCTGATGCCGCAAAAGTTGAAAACGCGCACATTCGAGGTCTTGGTCGACCAACTGGTGGCCCTCGCGGGAGCAAAGCCTATTCTCATGCTGCTTGAGGATGCTCATTATCTTGATCCGGTATCGGCCGAGCTCTTCGATGTGATTGTGGATCGGATTCAAAAGCTTCCAATCATGCTCGTCGCCACATCCCGGCCGGAAGGCCTGGTTCGGTGGAATGGCCTTCCGCACGCAACTTTATTGACACTGAACCGATTGAGTCGTGCGCAGGCGGCCTCGATTATCATGGCCATGACAGGAGGAAAGCGTCTTCCACCCTCGGTTCTCGACCAAATTCTTTCAAAAACCGAGGGCGTGCCGCTTTTCATCGAGGAATTGACCAAGGTCATCTTGGAATCAGGCATGCTTAGCGACACCGGCGAGGATTACGAACTGTCAGGTCCCTTGCCTCCGCTTGCGGTACCCGCAACGCTGCACGACTCCTTGATGGCAAGGCTCGATCGGCTGGCGTCTGTCAGGGAGGTGGCTCAGATCGGTGCAGTGATCGGCCGGGAATTCAGTCACGAATTGCTGGCTGCTGCCGCTGGGCTGACAGAACCCGAGCTGGAGAGGGCGACTGACCAGCTTGTGGCCGCAGGCCTGGTATTCCGCCGTGGGGGAGGCGGCGATGTCACCTACGCCTTCAAACACGCACTGGTTCAAGATGCCGCTTACGGGAGCCTTTTATTGAGCCGACGCCAACAGCTACACGCGCGAATTGCACACATCATGGAGGAACACTTCCCTGAAAAGGTGGAAGCTGAGCCCGAGCTGCTTGCTCATCATTTCAACCAAGCCTGTCTTTTAGACAAGGCCGTCGAGTACAACGAATTGGCCGGACGGCGCGCGCTTTCGCGCTCCTCGATTTCGGAAGCCCTTGTCCGGTTCCGGAATGCCCTGAACGGATTGGCGGCCCTCCCGCCTTGCCAGGAGCGATCGCGGCGAGAACTAGCGATTCAGGTCGCGTTCGGCAGCGCGCAAGTGGCAGCGCATGGCTTTGCCGCACCGGAAACAGGAGCGGCGTACCTGCGGGCACAGGAGCTGTGCGAAGAGCTGGATGAGGTGCACCAGCTGTTCCCGGTCCTCTACGGCCTCTGTCTCTACCATCTCTATGCGGCCGAGCTTGCTGAAGCGCGTCGCGCCGCCGACAAGCTGCTGGAGCTGGCCGGTCAGAATAATGACCGCGGCCTGTCTTTCTTCGCCCATCGGGCGGCCGGTGTCAGCGCGCTTCCCGCGGGCGAATTTTTGCGTGCTCGCGCCCATTTGAAGGAAGCGCTGTCGCTTTATGACCCGCAGGAGCATCGGTCTGAAGCATTCGTGTATGCCTTTGACCCCCGCGTCGTCTGTCTCGACTACCTGGCCCGCACTCTATTGCCGCTTGGTTTGCCCGATCAGGCGATTGCGGCCAATGATGAAGCGGTGCGGGAAGCGAGAAGCTTAGGACACCGCAACAGTCTCGCCCTGCCTTTGTTTTTCGGGGGTGTCGTCCATCAGATACTAGGCAATCGGGAGGCTGTGAAGAGTCGGGCCTATGAACTCCTGGAAATCTCGGAAGAGGCGGGATTTCGCTTTTGGCAGGCAGGAGCAATGATCCTGCATGCCTGGGCAATTGCCGAGGAGGGCGAAACAGATCGTGGCAGATCCGATTTGTTGAGGGGTATTGAAGAGTGGCGTCGCACCGGGGCGAAGTATATGTCGCCGTACTTCTCGGCGGTTCAAGCCCAGATCGCCATGAAAGCCGGACATCCGGGTGCGGCCCTCACGCTCCTTGTGGAAGCACAGCAGGTCATCGAACGTACCAATGAGCGTTGGTTCGCGGCCGAGGTTTTCCGTCTTCAGGGAGAGGCCATGCTGCAAATCGATCCCGAACGGAAAACGATGGCTGCGGAGCGTTTCGGCGAGGCACTGGCCACTGCCCGAGCACAGGGCGCACGCTTTTGGGAATTGAGGGCAGCATTGAGCCTTGCGCGGATTGACAACGAAGTTTCTGCGCGTGAACAGCTTGCCCGAATTTGTGAAAGTTTCACAGAGGGTACGGCACTGCCAGACCTTAAGAACGCACAATTGCTAAGCGGACACACCGCAGGAGCAGCTTAGCCCACGGGAGGTGACCATGCCGGAGCCGAATATCCGCGAAATAGTCAAAGACGCTAACGACCGCTGGAATGCAGCTTTCAACAGCAAAGATTCAGCTTCGATAGCGGCTCTATACACCGAAGACGGAACCGTGCTGCCGCACACACATGCAATCGTAAAAGGCCGCACGGCAATCGCCGATTTCTGGGCCGGAATGATCTCGGCTGGGATCAAAGGCCACGGCATAGAATTGCTTGATGCCCAGGATGCGGGCGACATCGCATATTCCAGCGGCAAGTGGTGGGCGTCAGGTTTGGGAGAAGACGGGAAGGCGATGCGCTACGAGGGCACGGTCGTCACGATCTTGCGAAAACAAAGCGACGGTTCCTGGAAGACGTGCCTGCACACGTGGAACTGAAGCGGCTTCAGACGGGGCCCTTTCAGCGAATTCTCACCGGGTGTGTCGCTAGTTGACGCGTTTTGCCGAACGCAAGAGGAAGGCGCAGGTGCGAACCGGCGGTGCTTTCCGATCAATGGCCGTCCGTTGCCAGAACATTTGAAGGTACCGATCGGGACGAACCGATCGGCTGGAGCTGTTGCTCGAGCAGATCAAGGCTGTCGAGGCTGCCCGCGACGCCAGCACCGGCGATGCTGCCCACCTTGAAAGGCATCGGACCGGAATTTACCGCCGTGCTCTGGTCGCAGCGTTGTCGCGTCACGTCGACAACCGACGACAGGTTACCGCCCATGCCGGACTTGGCCGACACCTTGGCAAAGTGGCTCGGTCGGTCATGACCAGGGTCTTACAATCCGGCAATCCAAGGCTGCGGATGACGATGATCCAGATGGCCTGGTTGTGGGTGCCCCAAGCAGAACAGTGGCCGTCTCAAGTGCAAAAATGTCACCCTGACGACAGTCCCGCGTTGACCCCCTCCTCATATAAGCAAATGCCACCAACAGCAGCTTTCGGCCCGATTGTCCGAACGTCGCAAAAAAGTTTCTCCGTGCCGCTCAAAGGCTTCTGGAGTATGCTGTAGGCACGCGGTCCGAGCAGATGGAGGAGGAGCCATGCAGGTCGGTTCCTGGCTGCGCGATCAGGGCCTGGAACAGTACGAGGAAGCGTTCAGGCAAAACGACATCGATCCCGAGATACTTCGGGATCTTACCGCCGAAGACCTGATTGGGCTCGGCGTCATATCAGTAGGGCACCGCCGTAGACTGCTCGCCGCGATTGCAGCGCTGCGCGAGACCGTTCGACAGTCGCCCAGGCCAGGGGATACATCAGCCGCCACCGGGGCGGAGCGCCGCCAGCTCACCGTGATGTTTGTCGACCTCGTCGAGTCGACTGCGCTCTCGTTACGCCTTGACCCGGAGGAGATGAGCGAATTGCTGCGACACTATCAGGGTGCAGTGGCGGGCGCGATTGCGCGGTTCGAGGGACACGTTGCAAAGTACATGGGCGAGGTGGGGGGTGTGCACTCCAGCGTTCCCCGGTCTCCAGCTGATGATGGCGAACGTGCCCGGGGGGGGGGGGTGGTGGGACAGGGGGGCGTGCGGGAGAGGCGTCGAACCGACGGTGGAGGCGTGCGGCGGTGGGGGGGCCG
>NZ_JABEPH010000091.1:0-17747 GCF_013004495.1 Rhizobium sp. SEMIA 4085 | reverse complement strand
TCGGGCCCGCGGCGCCGCCGCTTCGGTACGCTTGCGTGCCGGGCAAGAATCATGGCTATCGAAAGGATGATCGAGAGCAGGGCGGCCGAAAGCGAGATCGCCCAGCTCATCCCGGCTGACTGCCAGAAGATCGGCTCCTGCAGCAGCTTTATGAGATCGGCGTGCAACCCGGCGGCGATGATCGACACAAGGGGAAGACCGAGGAAGAGAACGGCGATCAGCAAAAGCAGGCTGTCGGCCAATCTGGCACATGGCCCTTTGCCATCAAGCCGCTTGATGTCTTGGCCTTCGGTCAGGCCCTCATCTCCGGCAGGCGGAAAAAGTGCCATCGCGCCGAGGATCATCGCCGTCAGCGCGATCTGCAGGAGCGACAACGCGATTGCGCGGCCGGGGTCGAAATCGAAACGGAGCGACTGGTAGATCGCGACCTCGATCGTGGTTGCTGCCGGGCCGCCACCGAGGGTTAGCACCAACGTGAAGCTGGTGGCGCAGAGCATGAAGACCAATCCGGCTATCCCGGGAATAAGCGGGCGGATCGCCGGCCATTCAATGAAGCGGAAGACCGAGCGGGGCCGCATGCCGAGGGTGCTCGCCATCAGCCAGTATTCGGCGGGCACGCGTTCGAGACCTGCAAGCATCAGGCGGCAGGCAAGCGGTAGGTTGAAGAAGACATGGGCGAGAAGGATGCCGGTTAACCCATAGATGCTCACCGGTTCGTCAAGCCCGATGTTCATCATAAGCCAGTTCAACAGCCCATGCCTGCCCCATATCCCGATCATGCCGAGTGCGCCGATCAGAACCGGCAGCCCCATAGGAACCGCCATCAGGCGGATGATCCAGATGCGTCCTGGAAAATGCGGCTGGCGTGCGAGCGCGCGTGCGACCGGAATCGCGAAGGCGATGGAAAGCGCGGTCGAAAGGAGCGCCTGCAGCAGCGTGAAGCGCAGCACACGCAGAATATATGGATCGAAAAGAATGCCGACGATGGCCGCGCCGCCTCCGGCAAAAAGCAACGAGAACGCCGCAAGGCCGACAAACAACGTGACGGCGGCGAGGCTGATCGCCCCGCCAGTCAATGCACGCTGCCGTTCGGCTGCGGTCTGCAGCATCAGTTCATGCTCATCGCCGCAAGCCACTCGTCGATCCAGGCCTTGCGGCTCCTGGCGACCTCGTCGGAGCTCATCAAGAAGGTCTTGGCAGGATTGACGAGCTTGCTAAAGGCATCCGGCAGCGGCTTGGAGGTCGCGGAAACGGGCATCATCCAGTTGTTCGTCGGGATGGTATCCTGGAAGCCGGGCGTCATCATGAACTCCAGGAAGTCGCGGGCAAGATCCTTGTCCGGAGCATTCTTCAAAAGGCCCGCGACTTCGATTTGGATATAGTGGCCTTCCGAGAAGGCTGCGGCCTGGTAGCGATCGGTATTCTCAGTCACCATGTGATAGGCGGGGGATGTGGTATAAGACAGCACCATCGGCGCCTCGCCCTTGGTGAACAGGCCATAGGCCTCGGACCAGCCGGGCGTGACCGTCAGGATGCGGTTCTTGAGCTTGCCCCAGGCTTCCGGCGCCTTGTCGCCGTAAATGGATTTGACCCAGAGCAGCAGGCCGAGGCCCGGCGTCGAGGTTCGCGGATCTTCGATGACGAGCTTCTGCGAAGGATCACCTTCGACCAGATCCTTCATGCTCTGAGGCGGGTCCTTGATCGTTTGTGTATCGTAGATGATCGCGAAGTGACCGTAGTCGTAGGGAACGAAGACATCGTCCACGAAGCCGCCCGGCACCTTCAGCGCGCCGACATCGACACCACTTGCGTCGAACAGGCCGGTCTCCTTGGCTTCGGTGACGAGGTTCGTGTCGATGCCGAGGACGATGTCGGCCTTGGTCGAAGCTCCCTCGAGCTTCAAACGCGAAAGCAGGGCGACGCCATCGGCGACGCTGACGAAATTGACCGTGCAGCCGCATGTCTTCTCGAAAGCGTCCTTGACCTTCGGCCCGGGTCCCCATTCGGACGTGAAACTTTCGTAAGTGTATATGGTGAGCGTCTTTTCAGCGCCGTACGCGGCAGACAAGCCGAGCGTCGCGGCGAAAAATGCTGCGGTCAGCGAAGAGATGATCGATGTGCGGCCGGACATGGCGCGCCTCCTCCTTGAGTTTCTTTTGATTGGGAAAAGGGCGTTGCCGAATGTCACGCGTCTAATCCCTCCGCCGGTGTTAACCGGATCAGGTTCCGCGGGTTGGCTCGATGCCTCTCAGCCGGCATCCTTGCGGACATCCAGGCACCCCGTTAGAGCATCGGCAGATGTATCGCCATGAAGGCTTTATGACAAGGGCGAAGCGCGCTGACTGTAGCCCCTTTCCCTTGGCCCCTGCTTTGCGCTATGGGCAATGCCATGAGCCAATCCACTTTCACGATCCTGCTCGGCGGCGAACTCGTCCTGACCGAGCGCCTGCGTTCTGCCGTTTCAGGCAGCCGCTTCATCGCCGCCGACGGCGGTATGCGGCATGCAGCAGCGCTTGGCGTGGTGCCGGAGCTCTGGGTCGGGGATTTCGATTCCACGCCGCCGGATCTGGAGGGCGCATTTCCGCATGTCCCGAAACAGCCCTACCCTGCCGCCAAGGCCGCAACGGATGGTGAAATCGCTGTGTCGGATGCGATTGCGCGCGGCGCACGGCGACTTGTCCTTGCCGGTGCGCTCGGTGGCGAGCGCTCGGACCACGCGCTGCAGCTCCTGCTTTACGCCGTCAGCCTTGCCGAACAGGGCTTCGACATTCTGTTGACCTCCGGAACGGAGGAGGCCGTGCCGCTTCTCGCTGGCAAAATTGAGCTCGATTTGCCGAGGAACAGCCTCTTTTCGGTGTCCGGATTCAGCGAACTGCATGGTCTTTATATCGAGAATGCCCGGTATCCGCTCATCGATTTTCATTTGCCCTTCGGCTCCTCGCGTACCATTTCCAACATCGCGGAAGGCAAGGTTCGTTTTACGCTCGGCAGCGGCCGGGCGATCGTCCTTGCCCGCCCCCATGATTTTTCCGGAGTCTGATTTTTGGCCCCTCCCATCCTGAAACTCGACGATATCTTCCTAAGCTTCGGCGGAACGCCTCTCTTGGCCGGCGCGGCCTTGCAGGTCGAGCCGGGCGATAAGATCTGTCTGGTCGGCCGTAACGGGTCGGGCAAATCGACCCTTCTGAAGATTGCGGCCGGAATCGTTGAATCGCAATCGGGCGAGGTTTTCCGCCATCCATCCTCGACGGTGCGCTATTTGGAGCAGGCACCGGATTTCGCCGGTTTCAAGACGGTGCAGGCTTATGCGGAAGCCGGTCTTGGGCCGGGCGATGACCCTTATCGCGTGACCTACCTCCTCTCGCATCTTGGCCTCACTGGCGAAGAGGACCCGACAAACCTCTCCGGCGGCGAAGCGCGACGCGTAGCGCTTGCCCGCGTGCTGGCGCCTGAACCGGATATTCTCCTGCTTGATGAGCCGACGAACCATCTCGACCTTCCGACCATTGAATGGCTTGAAGGCGAACTCCAGAAAAGCCGCAGCGCGCTGGTCATGATCTCCCACGACCGCCGTTTCCTCGAAAAGGTCTCCACGGCGACCGTCTGGCTCGACAGGGGAATGTCGCGGCGGCTCGATCGTGGCTTTGCCAATTTCGAAGCCTGGCGCGATCAGGTGCTTGAGGCGGAAGAACTGGAGCAGCACAAGCTCGGCAAGGCGATTGAACGCGAGGAGCACTGGCTGCGCTATGGCGTAACCGCTCGGCGCAAGCGCAACATGCGCCGCCTCGGCGAGTTGCAGACCATGCGCTCGCAGCATCGTGGCCACAAGGGGCCGCAGGGGACCGTGCAGGCTGCGCTGTCCGATGCGCAGGAATCCGGCAAGCTGGTGATCGAAGCGGAAAAGATCGCCAAGACTTTCGATGACCGTCAAATTGTTGCGCCGTTCTCCATCCGCGTCCATCGCGGCGATTGCATCGGTCTGGTCGGACCAAACGGCGCGGGCAAGACGACGATTCTGAAGATGCTGACGGGACAGCTTTCGCCGGACAGCGGCACGGTGAAGCTCGGGACCAATCTCGAGATTGCAACGCTCGACCAGAAGCGCGAAGATCTCAATCTGGAGGATACGCTCGCGCACTACCTGACCGACGGGCGCGGCGAGAACCTGCTGGTGAACGGGGAGCAACGCCACGTCACCGGCTACATGAAGGAGTTCCTCTTCCAGCCGGAGCAGGCGCGCACGCCGATCAGGAACCTGTCAGGCGGCGAGCGCGCGCGGCTGATGCTGGCGCGCATCCTTGCGCGCCCGACCAACCTTCTGATCCTCGATGAACCCACCAACGACCTCGATCTCGAGACGCTGGACCTGCTGCAGGAAATCGTCGCCGGCTTCCCGGGCACGGTCATCCTCGTGAGCCACGACCGAGACTTCCTCGACCGCACGGTGACCTCGACAATTGCGCCCGCCGTCCCCGACGCGCCTGATGGGCGCTGGATCGAATATGCCGGCGGTTATTCCGATATGCTTGCCCAGCGCAAGGGCGCAATGGAGGAGCGGAAGAAGATCGAAAAGACCGCGGAGAAGCCGAAAGCTGAGTCGGCTGCTTCTGTGGCAGATGCCTCGAAGAGCAAAGGCAAGCTCTCCTACAAGCAGAAATTCGCGCTCGAAACCCTGCCCAAGGAAATGGCCAAGGCAGAAGCTGAAATCGCCAGGCGCGAAGAGAAGATGGCCGATCCCGATCTCTTCAGCAAAGATACTGCCACCTTCAACCGGCTTGCGGCGGAGATGGAAAAGCTGCGCGATAGCCTGACGAAGATGGAAGAAGAATGGTTGGAGCTTGAAATGCTGCGCGAAGAGCTGGAGGGCTAGGTTCCGTCCTGAAGAGGAAAGGCTTCCGCCTTTTGTCAGATCGCGCAGCTCTTGCATTGGTACGAACGGATGGTACTGCGACGTTCAGATGACCGGTGCAGGTGCGTGTGCCGTGCCAGTTCCTGCTGCCGGGGAGGCCGACTGCTCGATCTGCGCCGCCAGTGGATGCAAATGCAACTCGCGCGGATTGAAGGTTTCGAGGTAGGCCTCGGAACGTCCGATATAAATCATGGTGGAATCGGATAGCGTCGCCAGCAGCGCCATCAGGGTTGATTGCGATTCCGGCTCAAGACCTTCCAGCACTTCGTCGAAGATGATCCAGCGCGGCCGGGCCAGCAGCAAGCGGGCAAAACCGATCCCCTTCTGCTCGTCGGAATCGAGCATCTTATCCCAGCGGGCCCGCGTATCGAGACGCGCAATGAGGTGGCTAAGGCCGGCTTTCTGAAGCGCTGCTTCGACGTCCTCGCTCTTGTAGGTGTCCACCGGTTCCGGGAAAGACAGCGCTTCGCGCAACGTGCCACCGGGCACATAGGCCACTTCTGGAACGAAAACCGTGCCGTCGGCGGGCGGCAGCCCTATCTTGCCGCTGCCGCAGGGCCAGAGGCCTGCAAGCGCCTGGAACAGGAGCTTGCGGTTCACATTATGGTCGCCGTTGATCATGACCTTCTCGCCGGCTCTGATCGTGACATCCGTCTCGGCGACGGCAAAGCCGCCGCACAGATCGATCTCTTCGCCGAGCTTGGCGGCGATCATGAGATTCTTGAGGGTGAGCGTATCAGCGTTATCCTCGTAGGTGATCGCATTCTTTGGATTGATGGGTTCGTCCATGCCGTGCAAGGCATGGCGGAAATCGGTCACGCGCATCAGCGTGGCGCGCCACTCGGCGATCGCGGTGAAATTGGCAACATACCAGCGCAGGGCGGTATTCACCTGGTTGAAGGCGCCGACGGACATCATCAGTTCGCCGAAGGTCAGGCTGCCTGAAAAATAGGCGGGAGCCGCGACGATGATCGGGACGACGATGACCAGCCAGCCGTAACCGGCCGAAACCCAGGTGAGGTTAGTGCTGGCCATGGTCAGCCGCTTCAGGATGGCAAGTACCGAAGTGATATCCTCATTGATCCGCCGGCGTTCGTTTTCCTCGCCGCGGGCCACGGTAATCGCCGGCATATTCTCGTTGGCATGCATCAGCGAAAAGCGAAGCTCCGCTTCCTTGGAGAAGCGGTCGGCATTCAAGATCACCAACTTGCGGCCGACGATCTGGCTGAGGATCGAGGCGGATGCCGCATAGAAGATCGCGGCCCAGACCATATAGCCCGGAATGGCAAAGGCGTAGGTGCGAAAATGGAAGACGAAGCCGCTCGAAAGCTCCCAGAGAACGCCGATGAAACTGACGAGCAGGATTGTCGACTGGATGAGGCCGAGCGTGAGGCCGGTTGTGCTTTCTGCAAGGTTGCGGGCGTCTTCATGCAGCCGCTGATCCGGATTGACCCCGATCAGGCCGGTTGAGGCGAGACGCAGCGCACGCTTGCGCTTCAGCCAGTGATCCACGAGATCGCGGGTCAGACCTTCGCGCATATAAAGCGCGGTCATCTGGTTGAGCCACGCCTGGCCGACGTTCATGAGCAAAAGTGAACCGGCAATCAATGCGAAGACCTGGAGCTGATGGAAGAATTCGCCGACGTCGCGGCGCTGCAGGGAATCGTAGAACGGTGCGTTCCAGCGGTTCAGAATGACCTGGCCATAGGCCGTCGCCAGGATCACCGCGAGCAAGATCGAGGCGAGTAGCAGAATCTTTCCACGGACCTTGGAATCCCAGAATGCCGCAAACATCAGTTTCAGGCGGTATCCGAGGCTCAGATCGTAACCTACTCTATCCTGCCCTTGAATGCTCGGCCTGCCTTCGACGTCGTCTGCCATTATGTCCTTCCATGCGGACCATGATGATGCTTGATTAACATGGTGACGCGCCCTGTCCATCAACAGATTCTACCAGTCATTAACGCGTGAGTTACCTTGGTTCAACGCGCGCCCTTCACAATTGCGATTGATTCGCGTGGGCTGCGGCGCTATTTAGGGTTCTCCGTGGTGATTTGGCCGGCCGGCTTGCAGCCACGTTAAATAAGTCGCTAAAGGGCCGCGTGCGGACCGGTAGCGATTCTTTCGCCGCCGGTTTTTTATTTGCCGGTACCTTTTGTTTTGTTGAGTGACCGCAATGCCCATCAAGATCCCCGATACTCTGCCCGCTTTCGAGACCCTCGTTCATGAGGGCGTGCGGGTGATGACCGAAACGGCGGCGATCCGTCAGGATATCCGCCCTTTGCAGATCGGGCTTCTCAATCTCATGCCGAACAAGGTCAAGACGGAGTTGCAGATGGCGCGACTTGTGGGCGCCTCGCCGCTTCAGGTGGAGCTCTCGCTGATCCGCATTGGCAACCATAGGGCCAAGAACACATCCGAAGACCATCTGCTTGCTTTCTACCAGACCTGGGAGGAGGTAAGGCATCGCAAGTTCGACGGCTTCATCATTACTGGCGCACCGATCGAAACGCTGCCTTACGAGGACGTGACCTATTGGACGGAGATGAAGAAGATCTTGGATTGGACCGAGACGAACGTTCATTCGAGCATGAATGTCTGCTGGGGCGCGATGGCGGCGATCTACCATTTCCACAAGGTTCCGAAGTACGAGCTGAAGGAAAAGGCGTTCGGCGTCTATCGCCATAAGAACCTCAAGCCTTCATCCGTCTACCTCAATGGATTTTCCGATAACTTCGAAGTGCCGGTTTCGCGCTGGACCGAGGTCCGGCGGGCCGATATCGACAAGTCCTCAAGCCTCGAAATCCTCATGGAATCCGATGAGATGGGCGTGTGTCTCGTGCACGAGAAAAAAGGCAAGCGGCTCTACATGTTCAATCATGTGGAATACGATTCCACATCGCTTTCCGATGAATATTTCCGCGACGTGAATGCCGGCGTGCCGATCAAGATGCCGCATAATTATTTCCCGCATAACGATCCGTCGCTCGCACCGCAGAACCGCTGGCGCAGCCATGCGCATCTGCTCTTTGGCAATTGGATCAACGAAATCTACCAGACGACGCCCTATAATCTCGACGAGATCGGTACAAAAATCTGAACTGCAGCCGCCGCTGACCTCGTTGCGGCGGCGTTTCTTTTTGTGTTTGACGGTTGCGGTCCTCAACAAATGGAGGCAGGTTCGCGGGCCTGAAACCAACACAGATTTGGGATGGCGAACGATGTCGGAAAAGCTCGAACGGGAAGTTTTCGGGACGACGAAAGACGGCGAAACCGTCTATCGCGTCGAGATCAAGGGCGGCGGCCTTACAGCCAAGATCATGACTTGGGGGGCAGTCATCCAGGATCTGCGGCTCGACGGCCATGATGCGCCTCTCCTGCTCGGCTTCGACGACTTTGCCAGCTATCCCTCCCATTCCTCCTATTTTGGTGCAACGCCCGGCCGCTGTGCCAACCGCATCGGCGGTGGCAAGTTTACCCTCGACGGCAAGGCCTATCAGCTCGAGCTCAATGAAAAGGGCGTTTCGCATCTGCACGGCGGCAGCGACAATATCGCCAAGCGCAACTGGACGATCGTCGAGCACGATGCCGACCGTGTCGTCTTAAAGATCGTCGACCCGGATGGTCGCGCAGGCTATCCAGGCAACTGCACGGTCCAGGCGACTTACCGTGTGCATGGCCATGGCGAATTCTCGGTCGTCTACGAGACGACCACCGACCAGCCGACGCTCGCCAATCTTTGCCAGCACGCGTATTTCAATCTCGACGGCCGCGAAGATGCGCTCGGCCACGATATCATGATCGCTGCCGATCATTATCTACCGACTGACGAGATACAAATCCCGACCGGCGAGATCCGACAGGTCGAAGGCACGGTTTTCGACTTCCGCGAAATGGCCCCGATGAAGCGGTTTGCAGACGGCGAGCAGGCGTTTTACGACCACAATTTCTGCCTTTCGACGGAACGCACGGCCAAGCGCTCCGTCGTACTGGCACGCAGCGTCAACTCCGGTGTCTCGCTGGAGGTTAGAACCACCGAACCGGGCATACAGTTCTATGCCGGTTTCAAGCTCGACGTTGCGGTCGCGGGCATCGGGGGGCGGAAATACGGGCCCTTCGCCGGCTTCTGCCTCGAAACGCAGGTTTGGCCGGATGCGATCAATCACGAGGGCTTTCCAAATGCGGTGCTGCGCCCAGGCGAGGTGCTGCGGCAGGAAACGGATTACATCTTCACGAAAAGCTGATCTTCGCGGACATCCGATCACTCATAGACCTTCGTGCCGCCACGAGGGTTTTCATCTTGCGGCTGAGATTCAGCTTGAAAAGTGGTTCTAAATAGGTTCTATGGTTATTCCATGGATAGAACCAGTCTGATAGCGGAGCTCAATGCCCGCGGTCTGCGCGACGAAACGATGACGGGACCGCTCTACAGGCGGCTCGCACTGGTGTTGACCGGCCTCATTCAGGAAGGCCTACTCAAGCCGGGTGCAGCCCTTCCCGGAGAGCGCGATCTCGCCGAAGCTCTGAAGCTCGGCCGCGTGACGGTGCGAACCGCTTATCGTGATCTGATGGCCTCCGGCGCATTGGAATCGCGTCACGGCAGCGGTACCTTCGTTTCCAGTAAGGTGGAGCGCATGGAGCAGCCGCTCTGGCGTCTTTCGTCTTTCTCGGCCGATATGCGCTCACGCGGCCGTTCGCCGGCGGCAAGGATATTGTCCCGCACGATCAATTCGCCATCGCCGGAAGAATCCTTCCTTCTCGGACTTGGCCAAGATGAGGCCGTTCTGCGCCTGGATCGTCTGCGCCTTGCGGATGGTTTGCCGCTGGCGATCGAGAGGGCGGTTGTGCCGGTCAAGTTCCTCGGCGGCAGTGCCGGTGGCGAGGGATCGCTTTATGATGCGCTGGCCGCAAACGGCCACAAGCCGGTGCGGGCGCTGCAGCGGCTGACCGCCGTGACGCTCGATCCTTCATCAGCCTCGATGCTGAATGTAAAGACCGGTGCGCCAGCACTCTTGATCGAACGGATTTCGCGCCTGGAAGACCAGCGCGTCGTTGAATACACCCGTTCGCACTACCGCGGCGATGCCTATGATTTCGTGGCCGAACTGAAAATTGGAGATGACCTATGAGTGAGAACCAGTCGCTGATGCTGCAGGAGGCGGGCCAGTCGCCGGACGTGGTCGCGACGCTCCTTCAAAAGGAGAAGCCGGTTTTCGCCGAAATCGCCAAGCTGTTTTCCTCGGTTCGCCCGAGCGTGGTAACGACGGCAGCGCGCGGATCTTCAGACCATGCCGCAACCTTCTTCAAATATCTCTTCGAGATCACTGCCGGTATTCCCGTTGCTTCCGTCGGCCCGTCGATCGCTTCCGTCTATGGTACGGCTCTACAGTTGAAGGATGGTGTTCACTTCACTGTTTCGCAATCCGGCGCCAGCCCAGATATCGTTGCCCTTCAGGATGCTGCCAAGCGTGGCGGCGCGACGACGATCGCCGTTGTGAACGTCACCGACAGCCCGCTTGCAAAGCAGGCAGATATCGTTCTGGACCTCAATGCAGGTGCGGAAAAGAGTGTTGCCGCGACCAAGTCCTTCATCGCCTCGGTTGCCGCGCTCGCCGGTGTCACGGCTGCAATTGGCGGTACGGCCGATCTGCAAGCCTCATTGGAGAGGTTGCCCGAGGCTCTGTCGGCGACTGCTGGTATCGATACGGCTGGTGCAGAAGACGTGCTCTTCAATGCAACCTCGCTTTATACGGCAGGCCGCGGGCCAGCTTTTGCGATCGCGCTCGAGGCCGCTCTGAAAGCCAAGGAAACCTCCGGCCTTCACGCGGAAGCCTTCTCGCTGGCAGAGCTGATGCATGGCCCGATGCGCCTCGTTCAGCCGGGTTTCCCGATCGTCGCCTTCATGCCCGACGATGCGGCCTATGCCAACAACGTTCAGGCACTCGAGCGATTACAGAGGCTCGGCGCAACGACCGTACCGTTCTCGGCGCAGCCGCTTTCCGGCGTCAATCTGCTCGTGCCGACGACGGGCAACGGCCTACTCGATCCGCTCGTGTCGCTTCTCGTCTACTATCGCCTGATCGAGTCAGTTACACGCCGCAAGGGTTTTGATCCAGACAAGCCGGCAAACCTGCTCAAAGTCACGGAGACGATATGATACTCCGCAAGATCTTCACCGGTGCCCGGATCTTCGACGGCGAGAAGTTCCACGACGAAAAGGCGCTGATCGTTGCCAATGGCCGGGTCGAGGCCATTGTCTCGTGCAACGGTTTGCCCGAAGGCGAGACGATCTTGCTTGACGGCGGTGTGCTTTCGGCAGGTTTCGTCGATGCGCAGGTGAATGGCGGTGGCGGGCGTATGCTGAACGATGAGCCGTCGGCAGCTTCGATGTGTATCATTGCCGAAGGTCACCGGCGCTACGGCACGACGGCGCTGCTTCCAACCCTGATCACCGATACGGCGGATGCGACGGCGGCTGCGATCGAGGCCGCAAAGGATGCGGTTAAAACCCATCGGGGCGTGGCCGGTCTTCATCTGGAAGGTCCACATCTGGCGCCTGCCCGCAAGGGGGCGCACCTGGCCGAACTGATGCGCCCGGTCGAAGACAAGGATGTCAAAGCTTTCATTCGCGCCCGTGAGGCAATCGGTACGCTGCTCGTGACGATGGCGGCCGAACAGGTGACGGTCGCTCAAGTTCGCGAACTGAGCGAGGCTGGCATCATCGTCAGCATCGGCCATTCGGATTGTTCGAGCGAAGCTGCAGAAGAGCGTTTCGATGCTGGTGTACGCGGCGTCACCCATCTTTTCAACGCCATGAGCCAGATGGGTCACCGCGCACCTGGTCTGGTTGGCGCGGCAATCGACCATCCGTCGACGTGGTGCGGCATCATCGCCGACGGCCATCATGTCGATCCAAAAGCGCTACGCACTGCACTTCGCGCCAAGCGCGGGGAGGGCAAGCTCTTCTTCGTGACGGATGCCATGTCGCTGGTTGGCTCCCGAAAGGATAGCTTCACGCTCAACGGTCGCACCGTGCGGCGTGAGAAGGGGGGCTTCTGCTCGAAGCTGGTGCTTGCGGACGGCACACTTGCCGGATCGGATGTCGATATGGCGTCGACCATCCGCTATGGCGTCACCTATCTCGATCTGACGCTTGCCGAGGCGCTGCGCATGGCAACACTTTATCCGGCCCGGTTTCTCCGGCTCGATGGTTATGGCCATCTTTCGCCGGGAGCGCGCGCCGACCTCGTGCATCTGACGGATGCGGTCGAAGTCAACGCCGCGTGGATCGACGGCGAAGCGGCCTGAAGCAGAGGAAATGCCATGACGGCGGTTACGGATGCCTATTTCTCCAATCTGATCGGCCGTCTTGAGGCTTTGAGGAAAAGCCTTGCCGAACCCATGGAGAAGGCCGCAGCAGTCATTCTCGATGCGGCGCGTCATGACAAGCGCGTTTACGTCTTCGGCACGGGCCATTCGCATATGCTGGCCGAGGAGGTGCATTATCGCGCCGGCGGTCTTGCGTTCACCGTGCCGGTTCTCATCGGCTCCGCGATGCTCCATGAGGGGGCGGTCATCAGCTCGGTCTATGAACGCACGCAAGGCCTCGTTCGGCCGGTGCTGGAGCGCTACGGCATGCAGCCAGGCGACGTCATCATCATTGCTTCGAACTCGGGTGTGAATGCCGCACCAATCGAGGCTGCGGACTATGGCCGCGAGATCGGCGCCAAGGTGATCGCTGTTACCTCGGTTGCCTATTCGAGCGCGATTGCCAATGGCCGCCGCCGGCTCGCGGATATCGCCGATGTCGTGCTGGATAACGGCTTGCCGCCCGGCGATGCCGTGCTCGATCTGGCTGGAAGCGGTCTCAAGGTGGGCCCGGTGTCGACGGCTGTCGGAGCAACAGTGCTAAACGCAATCTTCGCTGAAGTTGCCTCTGCGCTTTCGAAGTCCGGCGACGCACCAGTCTATCTCAGCGCCAACATGCCGGGAGCTGCGGAGGTCAATCAGCGGCTGGTGAAAAAATACCGGCCGCGCAACCCGCATCTGTAATCAAGACAGAAAGGCCGGCGTTAGGCCGGCCTATCTGTCTGATGTGTCCGAAGGATCAATCCTTGGCGCGTTCGACGTAGGAGTTGTCTTCAGTTGCGATAACGACGCGCGTGCCTGCGTTGATATGCGGCGGAACCAGGGTGCGCACGCCGTTCGAAAGCATCGCTGGCTTATAAGAGGACGACGCCGTCTGGCCCTTGACGACCGGTTCCGTCTCGGTGATCTCGAGCGTGACGTGACGCGGCAGCTCGAGTGCCAGCGGAATGCCTTCATGCATCGACAGAATGCAGGTCATGCCTTCCTGGAGGTAGGCCTTCTGGTCGCCCATCGTTTCGTTGTCGACGACAACCTGATCGTAGGTCGCCGGGTTCATGAAGTGGAAACCTTCGCCGTCTTCATAGAGATACTGGAAGTTCACATCCTCAACGAAGGCGCGCTCGACCTGCTCGGTCGTGCGCCAGCGCTCGGAAACCTTTACGCCGTCGACGATGCGGCGCATGTCGACCTGGGTGACCGGCGTACCCTTGCCGGGGTGAAAGTTCTGCGCGGTGAGAACGACGTAGAGTTTGCCGTCTACGTCGAGAACGTTGCCCTTGCGGACCGAAGAGGCGATGACCTTGACCATAAGACTTCCTTGTCACTCGGCTTTTGGCGTCGTAGAGGGATTGTCTGGATGGTCCCGATGACGCCAATTGTTTTTCGTTGGGGCGCAACTAACCTAAAATCCGGCAAAACGCCAGCCCTCGCGTTGGCGGGCCCGGTGATGAAAGCTCAGAATGAACCTTACCAGCGCCAAAGCGTCTCCTTGGTGGACCCCCAGCGTCCACGCGGACCGCCGCCCCTTCCTGATTGGGCGGAACGCGATCCAGGTGGCGCTGCGCGGCTACTTCGCGCGCGAGGATTTCATCGAGGTAGATACGGCCACGCTGCAGGTTTCGCCCGGCAACGAGGCACATCTGCACGCTTTTGCAACCGAGGCGCTGACGACGGACGGGCAGGCGACTTCCTTCTATCTGCACACCTCACCGGAATTTGCCTGCAAGAAGCTGCTCGCGGCCGGTGAGCAGCGCATCGCCTGCTTCGCGCATGTCTATCGCAATCGCGAACGCGGCCCATTCCATCATCCCGAATTCACGATGCTGGAATGGTATCGCGTCGGCGAAAGCTATGAAACGCTGATGATGGACTGCGTGCGGATTCTGGCGCTGGCCGCAGAAACCGTGGAGACGCCGAAGCTGACCTATCGGGGCGCCGAAACCGACCCCTTCGCCGGACCTGAACGCATCAGCGTCGCAGAGGCGTTCGAGCGCTATGCCGGCATCGACCTGTTGGCGTCGGTCGCCGCCGATGGTTCGACGGATCGAGAATATCTGGCTTGTGAACTACGCCGGAACGGTATGCGCGTCTCGGCCGACGACGGCTGGGCGGACCTCTTCAGCCGCGTCCTGGTTGAAAAGATAGAACCCCACCTCGGTTTCGGCTGCGTGACCATTCTGGATGAGTACCCGGTTTCCGAAGCGGCGCTCGCCCGTCCCTCGCCACGCGATCCGCGGGTTGCGGAGCGTTTCGAGCTCTATGCCTGCGGCGTTGAACTGGCGAACGGCTTCGGCGAACTCACCAATGCGACAGAACAACGCCGCCGCTTTGAGCTCGAGATGGCAGAAAAAGCGCGCGTCTATGGCGAACGCTACCCGATCGACGAGGATTTCCTCGATGCGCTTTCGATCATGCCAGAGGCAAGCGGCATCGCGCTCGGCTTCGACCGGCTGGTCATGCTGGCGACAGGAGCCTCGCGCATCGACCAGGTGCTGTGGGCGCCGGTTGCGGAGTATCGCTGATGAATATCGTCCGGCCGATCAAAAGCGTCGATGACCTGTCGAAAGCCAGGCTGTTGGCCGATCGCGACCGGCTGGCACTGGAAGAGGTCGCTGCACGATATGCGATCGCCCTGACGCCGACCGTCGCCAAGTTGATCGATCGAGCCGACGTCGACGATCCGATCGCGCGTCAATTCGTGCCGGATGCAGCCGAGCTTGTCGTAACAGCTGAAGAGCGCGCCGACCCTATCGGTGATCATGCGCACAGCCCGGTTGAAGGCATTGTGCATCGCTATCCGGATCGCGTGCTGTTGAAGGCCGTGCATGTCTGTCCGGTTTATTGCCGCTTCTGCTTCAGGCGGGAGATGGTCGGTCCCCAAGGTCTCGGTACGCTCGATCCGGCGGCGATGAGGGCTGCTTTCGACTATATCCGCGGCCATCCGGAGATCTGGGAGGTGATCCTTACAGGCGGCGATCCGCTCGTCCTTTCGCCGCGGCGGCTGGAGGAGATCATGCGGGAGCTTGCGGCCATCGATCACGTGAAGATTGTCCGGTTCCATACACGCGTGCCCGTGGTCGATCCGCAGAGGATCGATGCGACGTTGATCGCCGCGTTGAAAGCGAGCGGCAAGACGACTTATATCGCGCTCCATGCCAACCATCCGCGCGAAATGACGATCGAAGCCCGTGCAGCCTGTGGCCGAATCATCGATGCCGGGATCGTCATGATCAGTCAGTCCGTGCTCTTGAAGGGCGTCAACGACGATGCCGGCGTTCTGGCGGACCTGATGAAGACATTCGTCGAGACGCGCATCAAGCCTTACTACTTGCATCATCCCGATCTGGCGCCCGGCACCAGCCATTTCCGGCTGACGATCGAAGAAGGCCAGAAGATCGTTTCTTCGCTGCGCGGCCGCATCTCGGGCCTTTGTCAGCCGGCCTATATCCTTGATATCCCGGGTGGCCACGGAAAGGCAGTGATTGGCGAAAATTCTGTCCGGAAGACGGCGGACGGTTGTTTTTCCGTGTTGGATTACCATGGCGCAGAACATTCCTACCCGCCTTCCGAGTGACGTGAAGACACGCGGCGTATCATTTCTGCACTTTCAGCCTGGACACCAATCTTGGCGCCTGAGGCAGGAGTAACGCCTAAGTGTCTGTCAAGAAAAAGATAAAAGCCATCGAGACAAGGTACTCCCTAAAATTTTAACTGCGAGTCTTCCTCATATTTAACCAGACAAGTTAGCGGAATGTTTTGTTTTCCGGCCTAAAAGAACGCTCATGATGAAGGCGATAATCGCCACTCGGGATCATGACAATCTTGGAGGTTGCTAAGGATGAACAAGACTATCCGTGAACTGCTCGCCAAATTCGGCAAGCTTCCTGTTTCGATCGATCAGCTAGCCGACGATGCCGATCTCTATGCGGCCGGTCTGACATCCTTTGCTTCCGTGCAGCTCATGCTTGGCATCGAAGAAGCCTTCGATATCGAATTCCCCGACAATCTCCTCAATCGCAAGTCCTTTGCCAGCATCTCCGCGATCGAAACGACCGTCGATATCATCAAGGACAACCGGAAGGTCGCGTGATGAACTTTCCGGTCAAGATCACGGAACAGAATTTTACCGTCAGAACGGCGCGCGTTGCCGAGATCGCCGCGAAATATGCCGACGCTGTCGACGCCGAAGGCCGCTTTCCATGCGAGGCCGTCGATGCGATGAAAGCCGAGCGCCTGCTCGGCATTCAAGTGCCGCGCCACCTAGGTGGCGAGGGGGCATCGACGACCGAAGTCGCCGAACTCTGCTCCGTTCTTGGCCAGGCTTGCGCCGCAAGTGCGATGGTCTTCGCCATGCACCACATCAAGCGTTCAAGCTTGGTCGAGCACGGCACCGAAAGTGAATGGCATGCTGGCTTCATGCGGCGCATCGCCGCCGAGCAGCTCTTGATTGCATCGGCGACGACCGAAGGCGGGATCGGCGGCAATCTGCGCAACAGCATCTGCGCCATCGAGGTCAGCGGCGACAGCTGCCGTCTCGAAAAGGACGCGACCGTGATCTCCTACGGCTCGCATGCCGATGCCATCCTCATAACCTCTCGCAGCCATCCGGACGCAGCACCCTCGGATCAGGTCCTGACGGCGTTTCTCAAGGATCAGTACACACTCGAGCGCACGCATATCTGGAACACGCTGGGTATGCGCGGCACATGCTCCGACGGCTTCCTCTTCAAGGGGCAAGCGCCTGCCGTTCAGATCCTGCCGAAGCCTTTCGCCGAAATCGCCGCACAGTCGATGCTCGCTTCGTCGCATCTGCTCTGGAGCGGCGTCTGGTATGGCATTGCGGTCGACGCCGTCTCCCGCGCGCAGGCCTTCGTGCGTGCCGCAGCCCGCAAGTCTCCTGGTGTTCCGCCCCCCGGTGCGCTGCGGCTCGCCGAAGTCTCCACCCTGCTGCAGATGGTGAAGTCGAACGTCGTGGCGGGTCTCAAGGCTTACGAAGATGCCAAGTCCGATCCGGACAAGCTCTCCTCGATGGGCTTTGCGGTGGCCATGAACAACGTGAAGATCGCTTCATCGGAAACGATCCTGGAGATTGTCAACCACGCCATGCTGATCTGCGGAATCGTGGGCTACAAGAACGGTACGCCCTTCAGCCTTGGCCGGCATTTGCGCGACGCTCATTCCGCACAGCTCATGATCTCGAATGACCGCATCCTCGGCAACACGTCGAGCATGCTTCTCGTCCACAAGCAGGACACTAGCCTACTGGGGTGACAGTCATGGATATGCAGACTTCGTTTCTAGACCGGCTCTTCGAATCCGGTCTACTGATCGATACTGGCGTCGACGGTCTTTACGGCCGTAGCGGGCAGTTCGAAGACGTGATCACCGCCTTCGAGCGCCTGATCGACAAGTTTGGCGGTGCGGATGGCGCAGAAGCCAGGCGCTGCCCGCCGGGCGGGAACCGCGCGCG
>NZ_JABEPH010000090.1:0-18000 GCF_013004495.1 Rhizobium sp. SEMIA 4085 | reverse complement strand
GTCCAGGATTCATCCGGTGAGGCCTTCGACCGCTCATCGACGATCTTTTCCAGATCGGAAAGGGAAAATCCGGTCATACTGTCGCTTTCAATCAGTCGAGGCGCATCGCGATGCCATGCGAAGACATATAGTGCTTCGCTTCGCCGACGGAATAGGTGCCGAAATGGAAGATGGAGGCAGCAAGCACGGCATTGGCATGACCATCCTTCACCCCTGCGACCAGATCGTCGAGATCGCCGACGCCGCCCGATGCAATGACGGGCACGCGAACGCAATCGGCGATCGCCCGGGTGAGCTCAAGATCGTAGCCGACTTTCGTGCCGTCGCGATCCATCGAGGTGACAAGCAGCTCGCCGGCGCCGCGCGCAACCATCGTCTGTGCAAATTCCACGGCATCGATGCCGGTCGCGGTGCGGCCGCCGTGAGTATAGATTTCCCAGGCGCTCAAGTTGTCCTGGCCAACAGCCTGCGTGCGCCGTCGCTTGGCGTCGATCGAAACGACGATGCATTGGTCGCCGAACTTGTCGGCAGCTTCAGCGACGAAGTCTGGATTGTTCACGGCCGCCGAATTGATCGAGACCTTGTCGGCACCGCACAGCAGCAGCTTGCGGATATCGCCGATGCTGCGCACGCCGCCGCCGACAGTCAGTGGCATGAAGCACTGTTCGGCGGTGCGGGAAACGACATCGAAGATCGTTTCGCGATTGTCCGATGAGGCCGTGATGTCGAGGAAGCACAGCTCGTCTGCGCCGGCAGCATCATAGGCTTTCGCAGCCTCGACCGGATCACCGGCATCGATCAGGTTGACGAAGTTGACGCCCTTGACGACACGGCCGTCTTTGACGTCGAGGCAAGGGATGACGCGGGCTTTCAGGGTCATTGTGTGTCTTCCTTTTCCCGCGCCGCCTTGATCAGCGCCAAGGCTTCCCGAGGATCAATTCGTCCATCATACAGCGCACGGCCGGAGATGGCACCTTCCAGCTTGCGGGCGTCGGGCTGCAGCATGCGCTTCACATCCTCGATCGAAGCGAGCCCGCCCGAGGCAATCACCGGGATCGAAACGGCATCGGCAAGCTCCAGTGTCGAGGTCCAGTTGATGCCGGTCAAAATCCCATCGCGATCGATGTCGGTGTAGATGATTGCCGCCACGCCGGCACCTTCGAATTTCCTGGCAAGTTCGACGACGCCAAGCTCGGAGGCTTCCGCCCAGCCCTCCACGGCCACCTTGCCACCCTTCGCATCGATGCCGACGGCGACGCAGCCCGGAAACTGCCTGCAGGCCTCGATGACCAGCGCCGGATCGCGAACGGCAACCGTACCGAGGATCACACGTGTCAGGCCGCGGGAGAGCCAGTTTTCGATATGCGACAGCGTTCGGATGCCGCCGCCGAGCTGCACCGGATTCTTCGTTGCCTTGAGGATCGTGTCGACGGCCGCGCCATTGACGCTTTCGCCGGTAAAGGCGCCGTTGAGGTCAACAACATGCAGCCATTCGAAGCCCTGGTCTTCGAACGTTTTCGCCTGTGATGCAGGGTCGGGGTTGTAGACCGTTGCCTGCTCCATATCGCCGAGCTTCAGGCGAACGCATTGGCCGTCCTTGAGGTCTATTGCTGGAAATAGGATCATGTTGGTTCAGTCCTTGCGGTCTGCGCGAGCCTAAGGCTTCCAGCGCAGGAAATTGGTGATCAGGGCGAGACCGAGCTTCTGGCTCTTCTCCGGATGGAATTGCGAACCTGCCATGTTGTCGCGTCCGACGAAGGCCGTCATCGCTCCGCCATACTCTGTCGTGGCGATGACATCGCCGGCGCTTTCGGCGGCCAGATAGTAGGAATGCACGAAATAGGCATGCAGGCCATCAGGCCCTGTCGGAATGCCTTCGAAGAGTGGATGCGGATGCCGAAGGTCGAGTGTGTTCCAGCCGATTTGCGGAATCTTGAGGTCGGGATCGTCCGGTGTCATTTCAACGACGTCGCCAGGAATCCAGCCGAAACCTTCCGTCACCGTTTTTTCAAGGCCGCGCGACGACATCAGCTGCATACCGACGCAGATACCGAGGAATGGCCTTGTCTTCCTCTCAACCGCTTCGATCAGCGCTTCGGTCATGCCGGGAACGGCATCGAGCCCGTGGCGGCAATCGGCATAGGCACCCACACCCGGCAGCACGACCCGATCGGCCGACGCGACATTCTCGGCCTTGTCCGTTAGATCGATGTGGGCGTCGATGCCTGCCTCGCGTGCGGCGCGTTCGAAGGCCTTCGTTGCCGAGCGCAGATTGCCCGAGCCGTAGTCGATAATTGCGACGCGCATCAGCGTCCTCCGTTAAACCCAAAGAGACCAAGCGAAGTCGTATTGCCATGGCGGCCGGCGGAGTGCGGATGTCGCTCCCACTCCGGCGCGGGCATGCGGTCGCCATCGGTCTCGATATTCGAAAAATAGATCTCTTCCGCGGTCGCAAGCGAATCTGCCGTAATCACGGCTTCCTCGTTCCAGCCTTTGGAAGCGAGATTTCGGATTCGCAGGTTCTGGCCCTCGAAGCCGGCTAGGATGCAAGTGCCGAGCGTGATCGCAAAGCCTGCCGGCCAGAGTCCGGGCCGATCCATTAAAACGCCGCCGAGCCCCTGAAGCAGGAATGCTGCAATCGCATAGAGCCAAAGCCGGTGTAGAAGAAGCCATAGCCAGGGAAAGAGAAAGCCGAGCAACGTGAAGCCGTCGCGGATGACGCGCGTCTTCTCATGGGTGACGTCCGTTCCGCCAGGAGCCGTCAAAACCAGATAGCTGGAAGTCATATCGTTCAAGCTCCCTGAAGGGGCTCAGACGAGCGTGCCCTTCGTCGAGGGAACACGGCCCGCCTGTCTTGGATCGATCTCTGTCGCCATGCGCAACGCGCGGGCAACGGCCTTGAAGCAGGTCTCTGCAATATGGTGGTTGTTGGCACCATAATGGTTCAGGATATGCAAGGTGATGCCGGCGTTCTGCGCAAGTGCCTGGAAGAATTCGCGGATAAGTTCAGTGTCGAAGGTGCCGATCTTTGGCGCGTTGAAGGCGACGTTCCAGACAAGGAACGGCCGGCCGGAAAGATCGACGGCGGCTTTCGTCATCGTTTCGTCCATGGCAAGGTCGATCGAAGCATAGCGCGTGATGCCACGGCGGTCGCTGAGCGCTTGTGCAATCGCCTGGCCGATCGCAATCCCGGTATCTTCGACCGTGTGGTGATCGTCCACATGCAGGTCGCCCTTCGTCTCGATCTCCATATCGATCAGGGAATGTCGCGAAAGCTGATCGAGCATGTGGTCGAAGAAGCCGATGCCCGTCGAGATCTTGGCTTTGCCGCTACCATCAAGATTGACGGAAACGGAAACCGAAGTCTCGTTGGTCTTGCGCGAAACATTGCCCATGCGGCTTGCTGCAGTCTCGGCCATATGGCTGCTCCATCAGGAATGACGGCCGTTCCTTATCAGGCGTTCCCTAAAATATCCAGAAGCGCACCGGCAGAAAAACCGGCCCATTTGCAATCGGCATCGGCCAACTTACATAGGGCTCACAGGGCCGGAGAGCGGCTCGGCGTAACGCCCGCTGATCCGGGCAAGGATGTTTTGATGACAACGATTATTACAATTCGAAAGGGCGGCAAGGTGGTGATTGCCGGTGACGGCCAGGTCAGCCTCGGTCAGACCGTCATGAAGGGCAATGCGCGCAAGGTGCGCCGTATTGGTAAGGGCGAGGTCATTGCCGGCTTTGCTGGTGCGACCGCGGACGCATTTACGCTGCTCGAGCGTCTTGAAAAGAAGCTCGAGCAGTATCCGGGCCAGTTAATGCGCGCAGCCGTTGAGCTCGCCAAGGACTGGCGCACGGATAAATATCTTCGCAATCTCGAGGCCATGATGCTGGTCGCCGACAAATCGATAACACTGGCAGTCACCGGCAACGGCGATGTTCTGGAGCCCGAGCATGGCGTCACGGCGATCGGATCTGGCGGCAACTACGCATTGGCGGCGGCGCGTGCCCTGATGGATACGGACAAGTCTGCCGAGGAGGTGGCGCGCCGCGCGCTGGATATCGCAGCCGATATCTGCGTCTATACGAACCACAACATGGTGGTGGAAACACTGGATGCTGAAAACTAAGCCTGCCTCCCGCTACCGTTTCCGCGACGTCTGCCATGAGGATTTCCCTCTTCTGGCGCAATGGCTTTCGGAGCCGCATGTCGCGAGATGGTGGGGCGAAGCTTCAACGGAGCTTGGTTCGATCGAAGAGGCAATGACGAGCGAAGAAACACGGCCAATGATCGTGGAACTGGACGGAAAGCCTATAGGTTATCTGCAAAGTTACGATCCTCATCTCGAGGAGGGCCATCCTTATCAGGATCAGCCGAAGGGTACGCTCGGCATCGACATCTCGATCGGTATTCCGGAACTGACGGACAAGGGCCACGGTGCTGCGATCATCCGCCAGTTTACGTCCGAGCTTTTTGCAGACGGCGCCAAGCGCATCGTGATCGATCCGGATCCTGAAAACCTTCGGGCGATCAGGGCTTACGAGAAGGCGGGCTTTCGCTACGTCGATACAAGAACTTCCATTTACGGTCCGGCCCATTTCATGGCGCTGGACGCACCCGGAGAAACGGATTTACCATGACCACCTTTTCCCCCCGCGAGATCGTTTCCGAACTCGACCGCTACATTATCGGTCAGCATGAGGCCAAGCGCGCCGTGGCGATTGCGCTCCGCAATCGCTGGCTCCGCCAGCAGCTTGACCCGAGCCTGCGTGACGAAGTGATGCCCAAGAATATCCTGATGATCGGCCCGACCGGCGTCGGCAAAACGGAGATTTCCCGCCGTCTTGCCAAGCTTGCCGGTGCGCCCTTTATCAAGGTCGAGGCAACCAAGTTCACTGAGGTCGGTTATGTCGGCCGCGATGTCGAACAAATCATCCGCGACCTCGTCGAAATCGGCATCGGGCTCGCGCGCGCCAAGAAGCGCGCCGAGGTCGAATCAAAGGCTCATATGAGCGCCGAGGAACGCGTCCTTGATGCCCTTGTCGGTGCGACCGCCTCTCCTGCTACCCGTGACAGCTTCCGCAAGAAGCTGCGCAATGGTGAACTCGACGACAAGGAGATCGACATCGAGGTTGCCGATACCGGCGCGGGCATGGGCGGCTTTGAAATCCCCGGCATGCCCGGTGCCAATATCGGTGTTCTCAACATCTCGGAAATGTTCGGCAAGGCGCTGGGCGGACGCACCAAGAAGGTCCGCACGACGGTGAAAGCCTCCTATACCGATCTCATCCGGGACGAGTCCGACAAGCTGATCGACAATGATATCATCCAGCGCGAAGCCGTGCGCGCGGTCGAAAATGATGGCATCGTCTTCCTCGACGAGATCGACAAGATTGCGGCGCGGGACGGCGGCATGGGGGCCGGCGTGTCGCGCGAAGGCGTGCAGCGCGATCTTCTGCCACTCGTCGAAGGAACGACCGTCTCCACGAAGTATGGACCGGTGAAGACGGACCATGTCCTCTTCATCGCCTCGGGCGCCTTCCATGTGTCGAAGCCTTCCGATCTCCTGCCGGAATTGCAGGGCCGCCTGCCGATCCGTGTCGAACTTCGACCGCTGACCAAGGAAGACTTCCGACGCATCCTGACCGAAACCGAAGCGAGCCTGATCCGGCAGTATCGCGCTCTCATGGAAACGGAGAACCTGAACCTAGAATTCACCGACGATGCGATCGATGCCCTGGCTGATGTCGCAGTCCATCTGAACTCTTCGGTCGAAAACATCGGCGCTCGCCGGCTGCAGACAGTAATGGAACGTGTACTGGACGATATTTCCTTCAACGCGCCGGATCGCGGTGGTTCGGCGATAAAGATTGACTCGGCCTATGTGCGTGAGCACGTCGGCGATCTGGCGCAGAACACGGATCTCTCGCGCTTCATCCTGTGATATTGGCGCACCGGCTGCAACCTTTGCAGGTTCCACAGCGGATTTCGACAGTCTGAACTCTCGACAGCGGGCCTTTTACTTCTTAGTGAAGGCCCGCTTGTTTGTGAACGCGGCTTTATTCGGCCAAGATTCTGGTCCAGTCAGCGCGCTTCGCCATGAAGACGATATAACCAGACGGAATAGCTGATCGTGCGACGCCTCTTGACATGCCTCCTGATCGCCATTGCGGCGCTCACATCCGTGCCAGCCTATGCCGTTGAGGTCGTGCCGCCCGGCAATCGCAACATCGAGCAGCCCGCGGTCCCGGGCGCATCCGTCCGCCGCACCAAGGGCACCAAGTCGACCTTCGACCGTAAGTACGAGAAAGTTTTCGAACTGCTCTCCACCGATCGCGAACTGATGGGCAAGATCAGGAAGACGGCCGCCGCCTACAGCATCGATCCCATCCACATCATCGGCGCCATCGTCGGCGAGCACACTTATAACGTCGATGCTTATGACCGCCTTCAGTCCTACTACGTGAAGGCCGCATCCTATGCCGGCGAGAGCTTCCGCTTTGCCTTCGAGGGCGAGGGCGTCGACACTTTCGTCGATCGTCCACAGTTTGCAGAGTGCAACGGCAAGCGTGATTCCTATCTGCTCTGGAGCTGCCGTGAGGATGTTTGGGAACGCGACTTCCGTGGGAAGGCTGTCGACGGCAAGAGCTTCCCGAACAATCGCTTCAGCGCCGTGTTCTTCCAACCGTTTTATGCCGGTCAGACCTTTGGTCTCGGCCAGGTGAACCCGCTGACGGCATTAATGCTCTCGGATCTGGTCAGCCGTGTTTCCGGCTATCCGAGACTGAACGAAAAGGACGCCGGCGCCGTTTACCGCGCCATCATGGAGCCGGATATCTCGCTCGCCTTCGTTGCGGCCTCGATCCGCGAGTCGATCGAAGATTACAAGCAGATCGCCGGCATGGATATTTCGAAGAATCCTGGTCTGACTGCGACGCTTTACAATGTCGGCAATTCGCGCCAGCGCGCTTTGGCTCTCGCCGCGAAGAACCAGGCTGCAGGTGCGCTAGTCTGGCCAGAGGAGAATTATTACGGCTGGCTGATCAACGACAAGCTGGACGAGCTTGAGGGCCTGCTCTAACCTTCGCCTTGGCGCGAGGTTATAATCCTCCGCGAAAGGCCATTTCCATGGATATGCGACCGGAACCGTTTGTTCCACCCGCACCGCTGCCGCGCTCTGTGCCGCCGTCGCCGCTGGAGATCATCCGCACGATCCTTCGCAATCCGCTGGAGCTCTGGGGCGAGCCGTCCTACACGCTTCCCTGGATCAAGACGCGCTTCTTCCACGACAGCACGATCATCGTCAACGATCCGGGTCTCATCAAACATGTGCTGGTCGACAACGTCGCGAACTACCGCATGGCGGATATCCGCCAGCTCGTATTGCGCCCGATATTGCGCGACGGATTGCTAACGGCCGAAGGGGAGGTCTGGAAGCGATCGCGCAAGGCGGTTGCTCCCGTGTTCACGCCGCGCCACGCCAAGGGTTTCGCAGGGCAAATGCTGCGGCAATCCGAGGTCTATGCGCGAAAATACGAAGCGGTCGCAGGCGAGAGCCAAGTATTCGAAATCGCCAGCGATATGACCGAGCTCACCTTTGCGATTCTCGCCGATACGCTGTTTTCCGGTGAGATCGTCACCTCATCAGACAGCTTTGCTGAGGATGTGAACGCGCTTTTGCACCGTATGGGCCGCGTCGATCCCATGGATCTCCTGCGAGCGCCGTCCTGGGTGCCGCGGGTGACACGCATTGGTGGCCAGAAGGTTCTCGACAAGTTCCGCACCATCGTGCGCGAGACGATGGACGCCAGGCTCCGTCGCATGGCTGCCGATCGCGGTTCGGCCCCGGAAGATTTTCTGACTCTGCTGCTCGACCGGGCAGCAACGGGCGGCCTCACCAATGAGGAAATCGAAGACAATATTCTGACCTTCATCGGCGCGGGTCACGAAACGACGGCGCGAGCGCTCGCATGGACGCTCTATTGCGTGGCGAACAGTCCGCATATCCGCGACGCGATGGAGGAAGAGATCGGCCGCGTTCTCGCAAGCGGCGCCGAGCCCGTCGAATGGCTCGATCTGATGCCCTTCACCCGCGCCGCCTTCGAAGAGGCCCTAAGGCTCTATCCGCCGGCGCCGTCGATCGACCGTGCGGCGATCGCCGACGACAGCTGGACAGATTCCAAGGGCGAGAAGGTCGATATTCATGCCGGCATGACGGTGCTCGTCATGCCCTGGACGCTTCACCGGCATGAACTCTATTGGGAGAAGCCGCGTTCCTATATGCCCGAGCGGTTTTTCCCGGAAAACCGCGGCAAGATCGGCCGGTTCCAGTTCCTGCCGTTCGGTGCCGGTCCGCGCGTCTGCATCGGTGCCACCTTCGCCATGCAGGAGGCGGTCATCGTGCTGGCCGTATTGATGAGCCGTTTCCGCTTCGACGTGACCGAAAAGACCAACCCCTGGCCGGTGCAAAAGTTGACGACCCAACCTCAGAACGGTCTGCCGATGCGGGTCACGGAGCGTACTGTTTCCTTATCGGCATAAATCTTTCGAACTATTGCAGAATTGACTATGAATGAAAGCGGCGCAAATTGACAGCATGTGAAAACGCCGCCTTCCGCGGGAGGAGAATTGCATGAGCTGCATCGAAAAGAACGGTCTTTCCATCGAAACTGTCCTTCATGACTTCATCGTCAACGAAGTGCTTCCAAGCCTTCCGGTTGACGCGGATGCATTTTTCGCCGGCTTGTCCGCAATCGTTCATGACCTCGCGCCGAAGAACCGCGAACTGCTTCTGAAACGCGATCACCTGCAGGCGCGTATTGACGAATGGTATCGCCAGAACGGTGCGCCGGCGGACACGGAAAGCCATCAGGCCTTTCTGCGCGAAATCGGCTACCTGCTGCCGGAAGGCTCGGATTTCCAAGTTTCGACCGACAATGTCGATCCCGAGATCGCTTCGATTGCAGGGCCTCAGCTCGTCGTTCCCGTCATGAATGCGCGTTACGCGCTGAACGCCGCAAATGCGCGCTGGGGCTCACTTTATGATGCGCTTTACGGAACGGATGCCATTCCCGAAAACGACGGAGCGGAAAAAGGCAAGGGATACAATCGGAAGCGCGGCGAAAAGGTCATCGCCTGGGTTCGCGATTTTCTGGACAGCGCCGCGCCGCTCGAGGGCGCGAGCTGGAAGGAGGCGGCTGCCTTCAAGGCCGACGGCGGAATTCTCGCGGTCACCTCGACGGACGGCGAGAAACTGGCCCTCACGGATAGTCGGCATTTCGCCGGCTATCGAGGCGATGCGGACGCGCCGACACATCTGCTCTTGAAAAACAATGGTATTCATATCGAGATTATCATCGATGGCTCGACGCCGATCGGAAAGGGCGATCCGGCGCAGATCTCCGATGTCTGGCTCGAATCTGCGATCACGACGATCATGGACTGCGAGGATTCGATTGCCGCGGTCGATGCCGAGGACAAGGTTGTCGTCTATCGCAACTGGCTGGGTCTCATGAAGGGTGACCTGCAGGAGGAGGTGAGCAAGGGCGGCGCGACTTTTGTCCGCAAGCTCAATCCCGACATCACCTATCAGGCGCCGGACGGTTCCGCCTTTGATTTGCACCGCCGCTCGCTGATGCTCGTCCGCAATGTCGGCCACCTTATGAGCAATCCGGCCATACTCGACCGCGACGGCCGGGAAGTTCCTGAAGGCATCATGGATGCCGCCATTACGGCTCTGATCGCGCTTTACGACATCGGTCCCAACGGCCTCCACAAGAACTCGCGCACCGGCTCGATGTATGTCGTCAAGCCGAAGATGCATGGGCCCGAGGAAGTGGCCTTCGCCGTCGAGATTTTCTCCCGCGTCGAAGAACTGCTCGGCATGGCGAAGAACACGATGAAGATGGGGATCATGGATGAGGAGCGCCGCACGACGGTAAATCTCAAGGAATGCATTCGTGCTGCCCGCGAGCGCGTCGTCTTCATCAATACGGGCTTCCTGGACCGTACCGGAGACGAGATCCATACTTCGATGGAAGCAGGCCCGATGATCCGCAAGGGCGATATGAAGCAGGCGGCCTGGATTTCCGCCTACGAGAACTGGAACGTCGATATCGGCCTCGAATGCGGCCTGTCCGGTCACGCGCAGATCGGTAAGGGCATGTGGGCGATGCCTGACCTGATGGCAGCCATGCTGGAGCAGAAGATCGCTCACCCGAAGGCCGGCGCCAACACCGCCTGGGTTCCCTCGCCAACCGCAGCAACACTGCATGCGACGCATTATCACCGGATCAAGGTGGCCGATGTTCAGCGCGGACTGAAGGATCGTGCGCGCGCCAAGCTCTCCGATATCCTTTCCGTTCCTGTCGCCACCCGGCCGAATTGGACAGCGGAAGAAATCCAGCGAGAACTCGACAATAATGCGCAGGGCATCCTCGGCTACGTCGTCCGTTGGGTCGATCAAGGTGTCGGCTGCTCAAAGGTGCCCGACATCAACAATGTCGCCCTGATGGAAGACCGCGCAACGCTTCGCATTTCCGCTCAGCACATGGCCAACTGGCTGCACCACAAGGTCGTCAGCGAAGCGCAGATCATCGAAACGATGAAGCGCATGGCCGCAGTCGTCGATCAGCAGAATGCCGGTGATCCCGCTTATATGCCGATGGCGGAGAATTTCGAGCGCTCGGTCGCCTTCCAGGCAGCCGTCGATCTTGTCTTGAAGGGCAGGGAGCAGCCGAGCGGCTACACGGAACCGGTTCTCCATCGCCGCCGTCTTGAGGTCAAAGGCAAGCAGGCTGCACAAGGCTCATGATCTAACAAAAGGCCACCGGAAGAAATTTCCGGCGGCCTTTTTTATACCGAATTCGCTTTTTAGCTTACTGGATAACGATGACCTTGGTCGCCTTGCCCGGACGGACACGGCTGTAGAGGTCGATAACGTCCTGGTTCATGAGGCGGATGCAGCCGGACGAAGCCGCGGTGCCGATGGAGGCCCATTCGGGCGTGCCGTGAAGACGGAAAAGGGTATCCTGACCCTTTTCGTTGAAGAGATACATGGCGCGCGCGCCGAGCGGATTCGTGAGACCTGGGCCCATGCCGTCTTCGACGTATTTTGCAATGTCGGGCTTGCGGACAGCCATTTCCTTCGGCGGATGCCAGGTCGGCCATTCCTGCTTCCAGGCGACATAGGCCGTGCCGGCCCATGCGAAGCCCTGCTTGCCGACGCCGATGCCGTAGCGCATCGCCTTGCCTCCCGGAAGGACGTAGTAAAGGTGGCGTTCGCGGGTGTTGACGATGATCGTGCCCGGACGCTCGGTCGTCTCGTAGGAAACGATCTGTCGGCGGAACTCCGGCTTGACGCGCTGGATCGGGATGGCGGGTAGGGCGTATCCGGCATCAGTCCTCACGCCGTAAGCGTCATCGAAGATCTGAGCCGTCTGGACAGTCGGGCCGGCGGCCTTGTCTTCGAGGGAAGCGCGATCGGAATTGGTGGTGCAGCCGGCCAGAGCGAGGGTCGCGATCAGGCCGAACACAGGGAATGCATTGCGGATGCGCATGAATATCTCTTAGGATTGGCAGTGAGGAAACGGTCTTGGAACCATCTTTGATTATGGTTTATTTTCGATTAACTTCGTCTTTGCAAGATGTTGCAGTGCGACGAGAGTTGCCCGCAGCGGCAAAGTAGAACCGCATGGTTTTTTTGCAACAGAGCGGGATGTTCCCAAACGGTTATCCATGACGATTTTGAGCGTTTACAATAACAATCCGTTAATAGATGGCCGGCAATCGGACAGAGCTATGCTTGTGCGCCGAGGGACTCAGATATTACTTCACGACATGCGTCATGCGGTTTTGCCTGAACTGCCGTTGGCGAGCGGCCGGCGCGCCGATCTGATCACCATGTCGGAAAAGGGCGAGATCTGGATTATCGAGATCAAAACCTCGATAGAGGATTTTCGCGTTGATCGCAAATGGCCCGAATACCGGCTGCATTGCGACCGGCTTTTCTTTGCGACGCACAAGGATGTGCCGCTTGATATCTTCCCGGCGGAATGCGGACTGTTCCTGTCGGACGGCTATGGCGCGCATATGATCCGCGAAGCGCCGGAGCACCGCCTGGCGCCGGCAACCCGCAAGTCGGTCATGCTGAATTTCTCCCGAGCCGCCGCGCAGAGACTTATGCTGGCCGAATGGGCGAATGGCAAGCAGCTTGCCATCGACGACATTTAACAGCGGCTATTTCGGAGCGCGTTTGGCGAGAATTCGCTGCAGCGTGCGGCGGTGCATGTTGAGCCGCCGCGCTGTTTCGGAGACGTTGCGCTCGCACATTTCGTAGACACGCTGGATATGTTCCCAACGAACCCGGTCGGCCGACATCGGGTTTTCTGGAAGTTCCGCCTTTTCGCCCGGCCGCTGAGTCAAGGCTGCGAACACGTCGTCCGCATCGGCAGGCTTCGCGAGGTAGTCGACAGCTCCCAGCTTCACGGCCGTCACCGCCGTTGCGATATTGCCGTAGCCCGTCAGCACGATGATCCGCGTATCGTCCCGGCGCTGGCGGATCGCCTCGATGACGTCGAGGCCGTTACCATCGCCGAGCCGTAGGTCGACCACCGCATATTTCGGCGGATGACTCTTCGACTTCGCAACACCTTCCGCAACCGATTCGGCCGTTTCGACCTGGAAGCCGCGTGTCTCCATGGCGCGAGCCAGGCGTCGCAGGAAGGGACCATCATCGTCAACGATCAAGAGGCTCGCATCGGCGCCGATGTCGTGTTCGCCGGCAGTAACGGTTTCGAGGCTTTGTTCGGTCATGGTCTTCGATCCTGGCGGTTTTCAACCGCCCTATATTTGCCAACTGCACATATCTTCATTATGCCGATAAAGTCATTTTGTCGAATTTGCATCGATGAGCATGCGCGGCCATTCGACACGGATACGCGCTCCTTCACTTTCCGGATCGCGGTTCTCGAAAACCAGCGTCGCACCGGAACGTTCAAGCAGCGTCTTGGCGATGAAAAGTCCAAGCCCCAGCCCGCCTGCAGTATCCTCCTTCTGCCTTTTGGTGACGTAAGGCTCTCCGATACGGGTGAGAATATCCGGTGCGTAGCCGTTGCCGTCGTCCTCGATGACGATCAGCACCTTGTTGTGGTCATGTTCGACCGTGACCGTTACCTTCTCGCGAGCATAATCGACGGCATTTTCGATGAGATTGCCAAGCCCATAGATGATCCCGGCATTGCGCTCTGTCACCGGTTCACCCTTGCGCGGGCTTTTCTCGATCAGCTCGATCTCGATCGGAAATTCGCGATAGGGCGCAATGATCTCCTCGATCATCGAAGACAGCGGCAGCCGCCGCATATGCGCATCGCCCTCTGCCGAAAGGCTCGTCAGTCGCTTCAAGATATCGCGGCAACGTTCGCTCTGGCTGCGCAGCAGTTGCACGTCCTCGCGGAACCGGTCGTCGTCCTTCAGTTCGCGCTCCATCTCCTTTGCGACGACGCTGATCGTCGCAAGCGGCGTTCCGAGCTCATGTGCGGCCGCCGCGGCCAGGCCGTCGAGTTGCGATAGGTGCTTTTCCCTCTGCAGCACGAGTTCGGTCGCGGCCAGTGCATCCGCCAGCTGGCTCGCTTCCATCGAAACGCGATAGGCATAAAAAGCTGCAAAGGCCATGGTCGAAGCAATCGAGCACCAGACACCGAACTGCATGACGTTGTGCACATTGATCTGCGCACCGTTGAACCATGGAAGCGGGAAGGGCGAAAAGGCGAGGATCGTGATGCAGACCATTGCAAAGACGATGAGTGCAACGCTGTAGCGGATCGGCTGGGAGGCAAAGGAAATGATGACCGGCACGCAGACGAGCGCCGCAAACGGGTTCGCCAGACCGCCGGTGATAAACAGCAGCGCGCAGAGCTGCAACAGATCCAGCCCAAGCAGCGCGAGGGCAGCCGGCGGTTCGAGGCGATGTGTCGGCGGATACCGGATCGTCAAAAAGAAATTGACCCAGGCAAGCGCTGCAATCAGCAAGCTGCTGGTGAGCAGCGGCAACGGGAATTTCAGCCAGAAGGCAACGATGAAAACCGTCGCCGCCTGTCCGCCGACCGCGAGCCAGCGCAAACGTACGAGCGTCTGCAGGCGCAGCCTGCGGCTGCTATGCCGGTCGTTCTGAGTTTTGTTGTTGACGTCATCGGCCATGCTCGGCTCCTCGCCCAGGCTTATCTACCACGCGGCTTGGCGCGTGTCGTCGGCAAGGCTTCCTCTGGCCGCTCCGGCCAGGAATGCCGCGGGTAGCGGCCTCGCATTTCGGCACGTACGTCCTTCCAGGAACCTGCCCAGAACCCAGGCAGGTCACGCGTCGTCTGGATCGGCCGGTGCGCGGGCGAGGTCAATTCGAGAAGAAGCGGCAGCCTTCCGCCACCGATCGCCGGATGTTGCTTCAATCCGAAAAGCTCCTGCACCCGGATCGTCAGCAGCGGCTCCTCGCCGTCATACTGGATCGGATGCCGCTGGCCCGTTGGCGCTTCGAAATGCGTCGGTGCAAGCCGGTTGAGGTCACGTTGCAGTTCATGCGATACAAGCGCCATCAGCCCGCTGGCGAGCGATCCGGCGGAAATATCCGAAAGCCCGCGCGCATCGCTCTGGTAGGGCGTAAACCAGTCGTCCAGCCGTTCCAGTAACGCAACGTCGCTTAGATCCGGCCATGGCGCGCCGATTGTTCGATGCAGAAAGCCGATACGTTCGCGCAGCTGGATAGCTTCCTTGGAAAAGGGCAGGGCGTTGAGTCCCAATTGCCGTATGCCATCCGCTAGTGCTGCGGCAACAGGCTCGCCGGCTGGCCGGGGCAACGGCGTTTCGTCAAAAACGATCGCGCCGAGCCTTGTCGCGCGCCGGGCGCGGACTTGCCTGCTCGGCAGGTCGAAATAGGTCTGCTCGCCGGTCTTGATCACACCTGGTAGCTGGGTTTCGACATCGCCGCGCGAAATCTCCGCCGCAGCGAGGATGCGTGCCTGCGTCGCGCGTCCGGTCAGATCGGCGATCACCAGCATCTGGCTGCCTGCCAGACGTTCCGTCTCCGACAATTCGGCGCCCCGGCCGTTTGCCATCACGTACCGTCCCCGCCCGCCGCGCTGCAGGGCAATCCGATCGGGAAAGGCATGTAGCAGGAGTTGTCCGGCAAGCGGTGGCGCACTTGAGGAAATCTTGTCGAGCCCACGCGCCAGCCGTCCGGCAAGGCGCCGCGAAGCATCCGCCCTTTCCCCCTTCTCCACCTTGAAGCGCCGCAAACGGTCCTCGATGTCGATGCTTGTGCCGCCGAGGCCCTGTTCCGTGAGAAGAACGGCAAGCATTGCAGCTTCTTTTGCGTGGCCGCTGTCGCCGGCCGAAACCACCATGGCTGCCAGCCGCGGCGGCAGCGCTAGGTCGCGCATCGTCTTTCCGCGCGCAGTCAAGGTTCCATCCTTGTCCAGGGCTCCGAGTTCCCGCAGCAGCGCGCGCGCTTCCTTCAGCGTCGTCGCTGGGGGCTGGTCGACGAAGGCAAGCGATGTCGGATCCTGAACGCCCCAATGGGCCAGATCGAGCACGAGACCGGAAAGATCGCTCGACAGGATCTGCGGCGGTGTGAAAGCAGGTAAGGCGGCCGTCTGCCCCGGGTGCCAGAGGCGGATCGCGATACCGGGTTCCGTTCTGCCTGCGCGGCCGGCGCGCTGGTCGGCAGATGCCCGCGACACCCTCACCGTCTCCAGCCGCGTGATACCTGCCGAAGCCTCGAACACCGGCAGCCGCTGCAGCCCGCTGTCGATTACGATGCGCACGCCGTCGATGGTGATCGACGTCTCGGCGATCGAGGTCGCAAGCACGATCTTGCGCGTGCCCTTCGCCGCCGGACGGATTGCTGCATCCTGCTCTTTCTGGCCGAGATTGCCGTAGAGAGGGGCGATCAGCGTGTCCGACCCGAACCGCCCTTCGAGCCTTTCCGCCGTTCGGGTGATTTCGGCCTGCCCAGGCAGGAAAGCGAGGATCGATCCCGTCTCGCCCGCATGGGCCTCGACGATTGCCCGTATAGCGGCGTCCTCTATACGCTCGCCACTCGGGCGATCCCGATAGCGGACGTCGATCGGAAAGCTCCGGCCCCTGCTTTCGATCACCGGCGGATGGTCGAGGAGTGCTGCGACACGCTCGACGTCGAGCGTTGCCGACATCACCAGAAGCCGCAGATCATTACGGAGCGCCGTGCGCACGTCGAGCGCCAATGCCAGCCCGAAATCCGCATCAAGCGAACGCTCGTGAAATTCGTCGAAAATGACTGAAGAAACCCCCGAAAGTTCCGGATCATCGAGAATCATGCGCGCAAAGACGCCTTCGGTGACCACTTCGATCCGCGTCTTGCCGGAAATGCGGTTGTCGAGGCGCATGCGGTAGCCGACTGTTTCGCCCACCTGTTCGCCGAGCAGAAAGGCCATGCGGCTCGCCGCAGCCCGCGCTGCCAGCCGCCGTGGCTCCAGCAGAATGATCCTGCCGTCGTTGCGCCATGGTTGATCCAGCAGATAAAGTGGCACAAGCGTGGTCTTCCCGGCGCCGGGTGGCGCGGAAAGAACGGCTCGTCCGTTTTCGGCAAGTGCGGTTCCGATCTCGGGCAGAACGTGAGAAACCGGAAGTTCCGGCAGACCGGGCATTGCGCTTATTTCCCGCCGGTAACGGTTTCATAGGCGAGAATCGCTCCGGCGAGATCCTCGAGCGCGGCGCCCACCGATTTGAAAAGCGTGATCTCGCCTTCCGCGCTGCGGCCGCCTCGTGTTCCGCAAACGAGTTCGGCAAGTTCTGCCTTGATCGCACCCTCGTTGAGCACGCCGCTTCCGAGTGGCTGAACGATATCACCCGCTTCCTTCATCGCACCGGCTCGCGTATCGACGAAGACGGACGCACGGCGGATCGCCTCGTCGTCGGTCTCACGCATGCTAGGCTTGAAGCCGCCGACGAGATCGAGATGCGCGCCGGGCTTCAGCCATGCGCCGCAAATGAGCGGCTCGCTTGAGAGCGTGCCGCAGGAGACGATGTCGGCGGTTCGCGCCGCCGCTTCGATATCGAAGACCGCCTCAGCGGCCAGCCCAAGCTCTCGGGCTTCGGCCGCTACCTTTTCTGCGCCTGCAGGATTACGCCCCCAGATATGGATGCGCTTGATCGGGCGGATGGCCGTATGCGCCTGCAGCAGGTTGAGCGAGAGGCGACCGGTTCCGCAGACAAGCAGCTCGGCCGCATCCGGCCGCGCCAGATAGCGTGCCGCCAATGCCGAGGTCGCAGCCGTGCGCCGCGCTGTCAGCTCGCCGCCGTCGATCACCGCAAGCATTTCGCCCGTTGCACCTGACGAAAGCAGGTAGGTCCCGAAGATTGCCGGCAGCGCGCGCTTGGCGTTCCCTGGAAAAACCGAGACCATCTTCACGCCGGCATAGCGGCCGGGCACCCAGGCAGGCATCAGAAGCAGCGTCGCATTTTCTTCGCCAGGGACATGCATGTCGTGATGATGGCGCACCGGCATGACGCATCCGCCGACAAACATCGCCGCGATCGCTTCGATCAGCTCCGCCCAGGGAAGGGTTGCGCGCGTTTGTGCTTCATCGAGGACAAGCATTCCAGTCTCCATAACCAAATATCCGAGACGCCAAACTAGCGATTGACCGAAGCTGCGCAAGCAGATCTGGAAAGTGACGAGATGCTTCCTATATAATGTAAGCGGCCAAAAATGATGCCGAGACGGCGAAATAGAAAAACGAAACCCCGTCAGTCCAAAATTGGACAGAAGTTTGCTCAGCTTTTGAGATCGCCTTAAAATCCTGAGTAAAAACAGTCTGTTACAAAAATGTCAAAAAAGTTGGATTGTCGGTGTTGACTATGTCTGAGGGTTAGCCGTATAAGCCGCGTCACTGAACGAGGGCGGCGGCGCTGCTGGCGACGATGTCCTTCGCTCTTGGGTTTCCGGATTGGCTGGATTGCTGATTGGGGCTGGGACT
>NZ_JABEPH010000089.1:0-18075 GCF_013004495.1 Rhizobium sp. SEMIA 4085 | reverse complement strand
CGGGGACGCTGGCGCGCGGCGCCATCAGCCCCTCTCGGGGCGCGGCGCGCGTCCGTGCCGGCCGGGCGGTTCCCACAACCGCCGATGAAGGCGACATCTTCAATGTCCTGTCGCAGGGCAACAGCCCCAATGACGGCACGGCGGATGGTTCGTCTTCTGCGTTCAATCTGTTGCCCCTGGGCTTTTCTGCAACGGTGACCGGCTCCGTCGCCTCGACGGTTGCCTTCGGCGCTGACGGGGCGGCTCAAGGCGGCGGCTTCTCGTTCACAGCCAATGTAGCCCAGACACTCTCCGCATTGCAGCTATCGTCGAAGGGCGGCGAACTGTCCTATGCGGTGACCGGCAACATGGTCATCGGCTATGTCAACATCGGCAGTGCGGGCTATAACCCGTTCATCGACCGTCCGGTCCTGTCGCTGACGCTGAACAGTGACGGCAGCTTCAAGTTCCAGCAGTACGACCAGCTCGACCATGCGTCGGGTGCCGGCAGTGACCTGAAGTCTGGTGCAACGACGATCTCCGGCATCGACTTCGGTTCCGTCATCCAGGCGACCGACCGCGACGGCGATAGCGTCACGCTCGGCGGCAAGCTGGTCGTGACGATTACCGACGATGCGCCGGAGGTTGGTTCGAACGCGAACGTACAGCTTGACGACGACGCGCTTGCGGGCGGCAATGCAGGCGGCAACGGCGACGTTTCACCGAACCTGGCGAATGTCTCCGGCATCCTGGCACATTCCTATGGTACGGACGGTGCAGGCACGGTACTCTTGACGGGAGCCGGCCTTGCGTCGAGCGCCGCGAGCGAAGGTGCCTTTTCGCAGACGGTGAGCGCCGACGGGCTGACCATCGTCATCCATCAGGTCCAGCATGGGGTCTCCGTCGATGTCCTGACCGTGACGCTGACGAACGCCAGCTCCGGCGCCTATACGTTGACGCAGAACCACGCGATCCAGCATGCGGCTGGAAACGGCGAGAACAACCAGGGCTTCACGATTGACTACCAGGTCACCGACGGCGACGGTGACGCCGCCACTGGCTCGCTCACCGTCTCCGTCAATGACGACACCCCAGTCTCCACCGGCACGATCATCAACGTGTCGACCGACGAAGTTTCCTCGATCACCGGCAGCCTCGAGACATTGGTCTCGCCCGGCGCCGATGGGATCGGACGGTATGGCGTCGAACTGACCAATCTGTCTTCGATCCTGACTTCACTGAGCTCGAATGGCGTCGCACTCACTTATACGGTCGTCGACAACAGCTTGATCGCCAAGGCCGGTTCGGCCCTGATATTCACTTTCGCCGTCAATGCTGAGACGGGGGCCTACACCTTCACGCAGAACGGTGCGCTCGACAATATCGACAGACTGTTGATCAACGGCAACGTGATCACCCCAGCCACGGCGCTCGACGCGCCCGGTTCCCATTTCGCACTTGCAGATGTCGGGGGTAACAACCTCGCCTTCGAAGGCCGGATGGGCGATGGCGACGCAATCATCCGCGTCACCAACGACAGCAACACGAACCAGACCTGGACCCTCGACAACCACGGCGTAGGTACGGACTATGTCCTTAACATTCCAGCGCATACGACCTGGTATGTGAATGTCGGCAATGTCGCCAACAATACGCAGTTCGATCTGGACGGAAGTGGCGCTCCGAACGGCGTTACCGTGGTCAACAACGGCCATGGTGGCAATATTGTCGCCATCGATGGTGATACGTCCTTGGCCCTCGACCTGTCGTCGGCGGTGACGGTGACCGACGGGGACGGTGACAGCGTCGCGCTCAGCGGCCAGCTTATCGTCACTATCAGTGACGACGTGCCGGTTGCCACCGGTACGGCTCAGACGCTTACCCTCTCAGAAACAGGTCTTCCGGTCGTCGATTTCGCCAGCCTGAACATCAACATCGGCGCCGATAGCAAGAACACCCATGTGGAGATCGGCACAGATAGCAACGGGCTGCCGATCATCAATGCCGGCCTCACCTCCGACGGCGTGGCGCTGCAGTATATCGTCCGTGAGACGAATGGCGTCGATCAGGAAATCGTTGCGTTTAAGGCCGGCGATACTCCTGACAATCCGGTCTTCATCGTCAGTGTCCTGCATCCCGGCAGCTTCGCGACGACGCTCTTTCAGAACCTCGATCACGCCGCCGGCAGCGACAGTCTCTCGCTGAACCTCGTGGCGCGCGTCTTCGACGGCGATGGCGACTATGTCGATCAGCCCTTCGCCATCAATGTTGCAGACAGCGTTCCGACGCTGGTTGCAAACACGACGGTTTCCGGCAATGTCGTGGAAGGCGGCCCGACCCTCGAGACGCACAGCTTCGCGTCGGGTACGGTCAATCTTGCCATCCCGGACGTCAGCACGATCAGCTCGACCATCACGGCGCCAGCCGGCGGAACGATTCACGACGTCAACGTGTCAATCAATCTCACTCACACCTTCATGGCGGACCTTGAGATTACGCTCATTGCCCCGGATGGCACCAGGGTTCGGTTGGTTGACGACAATGGCGGAAGTGGCGACCCGAACGGCACCATCAAGTTCGACGACGAAGCTGCAAGCTCCTTTACCTCTGCCATCCAACCATACGTCGGCACATGGCGTCCGGCGATCGACCAGCTTTCCCTGCTCGACGGTAAGAGCATGGCGGGAACCTGGACGCTGGAAATCCGGGATGATCTGGGGGCCGATGTAGGCACGCTGCGCAACTGGACGCTCGAGATTGAGTCCGGCCACGACGTATCGTCTGACACTATCGATCTTTCCTCGCTGGTTTCCGTTGGTGCTGACGGCGCTGCGGTATTCGCACTGAAGACCATCGCAACCGCGGAAAATCTCGGTACGGTTACGGCCGGTGGCCAGCAGGTGAAGGTGGTTTCTGACGGCACCACGCTCACCGGCTATGCCGAAGGCACGCCCGGAACGCCGCTCTTCACCCTGACGGTCTCCGCGAACGGCACAGCCACCTTCGTGCTGCACGGCGAATTCGATCACGCCGCCGGCAGCGACAAGCTGGCGCTCGATCTCGGTGCCTATGTTCAGGCGCTCGACAGCGATCATGATGCCGTGACACTCGGCGTCGGCCAGTTCGTCGTCAACGTCGCTGACAGCCTTCCGACGGCAACTGACGTGGCCGCGGCCATGTCGGAGAACGAGAGCAAGAGCATCACGCTCACCGAAGGTACTCACTTCTCCTTCAGTGCTGATGAGAACGGCGCTGCCCTGTCCATCGGCACGCCGAGCTACACCGGAGTGCCGGCCGGTCTCACGCTGGGCATGCCGTCGATCACGCTCGGCGCCGATGGCCGGACCATCTCGATCGTACCCGGCACGGCATTCGACGGCCTGGCGGCAGGCGAAATCGCGGTCCTTCACATCCCCTTCACGGTCACGGACGGCGATCATGACTCGGTTACGAAGGATATCGCCGTCACGATCACCGGCGCGAATGATGCAGCAGACATCGGCGCGCCGACGGTTTCGGCGGTGACGGAAGATACGGGCGTGGTCGGCGGTCTCTTAAAAGCGACGGGCACGCTCTCAGTGAGCGACGCCGACCATGACCAATCGTCGTTCCAGACGGCGGTGACGAGCGGGGCAGGCAATCTCGGCACTTTGATTCTGGGAGCGAACGGCAACTACACCTATTCGGTGTCGAATGAAGCCGTTCAGTACCTGCAGGACGGTGAGCAGAGGACGGAAACCTTCACGATCAAGTCGGCCGACGGCACGGCGGAGGATGTCAGCTTCACGATCAACGGCGCCAATGACGCGGCGGTGATTGGTACGCCGACGGTTTTTGCGGTGACGGAAGACGTCGGCGTGAACGGCGGCTTCCTAGAAGCCACCGGCACGATCGCGGTAAACGATACCGACCACGATCAGTCGTTGTTCCAGACGGCGGTGACAAGTGCTGCAGGCAATCTCGGCACCTTGGTTCTGGATGTGAGCGGCAACTACACCTACTCGGTGTCGAATGCGGCGGTTCAGTATCTACAGGGCGGTGAGCAGAGGACCGAAACTTTCACGATCAAGTCTGCCGACGGCACGGTGAAAGATGTCAGCTTTATCATCAACGGCATGAATGACGCGCCGGTGATCACGTCGGGCGCGACCGGAAGCGAAGCCGAAAACAGCCCGGCCACAAATGTCGTCTACCAGATCGTCGCGTCCGATGCTGATGCGGGCGCCAATCTGACCTACTCGCTTACAGGATCCGACGCGGACAAGTTCAATGTTTCAGCAACCGGTGCGGTGACCTTCAAGACCTCGCCGAACTTCGAGGCTCCGACAGATGCCGGCGGCAACAATGTCTACGACATCATCGTGCATGCCAACGATGGGGCCGCCGATCCGACAAAGGCGGTCGCGATTACGGTCACGAACGTCGCGGAAGGTTCCCCGCTATCCGTCAACGAGGCAGCCAGCCTGACCGGACGGTATGCGTTCGCTGACGACAACGGCTCGCCGAACAGGGTCAACTACAATGTTGCGAGCCTGTTCAGCGGAGGGGCGGGGACGGTCAGCCACAGCTTCGAAAAAGTCTATTCCACGGGCTCCGATGATTGGCTTTCCCACAGCGGCAGCACTGTCACGGGCAATCCAAGCACCGTTGACTTCTGGGATTGGGATGGCGATGCCGGTCTTTACATCTACCGGGTGACTGCCGCGGACTCCCAGCTCAGCCAGCAGTCGACCTATGTTGCTTTCAGCGCGATCGAGGAGTGGGGCACCACCTATTCCATCACCAACAATGGCAACGGAAATGAGAACGGATTGAGTTGGATCAATACGTTTAATGTCGACGGCGATCTGATTTTCATTAACAGCAATCTCAATGGCGCGCTGAATGCAGGTGGAGGTCACGACGTGGTGATCGGCTCCGGCAATGCCGAGACGGTAAACGGCGGCTCCGGTAATGATGCACTGTATGGGATGGGCGGCGGCGACACGCTAAATGGCGGCTATTCCACAGACTTCATTGACGGTGGAGACGGAAATGACAGTCTCTACGGCGAAAATGGAAATGATGTTCTGCTCGGCGGAGCCGGCAACGATATCCTCGTCGGCGGCGACGGTGACGACATCCTTGTCGGCGGCTCTGGCCTCAATACGATGACCGGCGGCGGCGGCAGCGACACCTTCGTCATCGATGCAGCCGCCTTGAAGGAAGTAAGCCTCGTTGACGTCATCACGGACTTCAAGAACAGCCAGGGTGACACGCTTGACGTTTCCAACCTCCTCAACTCGCTCCTCGGTCACGAGGCGAATGAGGCGGAGGCGCTTGCGAACGTCAAGGGCACGGTTGCCGGAGGCAATACGACGATCAGCGTCAATGACAACGGCACCTGGCACGATGTCGCGGTGCTTCAGAACTACGCGTCGACGGTGAAGATCATCTACGATGACGATCATCACTCGAGCACGACGCCGGTCGCTTGACCGGCTCGCGTTTCGGTCTTGGAAGAGTTGAACCTGGAAAAGGCGCTTCGGCGCCTTTTCTTCTACCTCACGCCGTGGGCAGCCTGGCAATCACGATCGGCTCGCCATCCTCGGTCGCGCTCTCGAACGCAACCTCATCTGCAAGTTGCCGGATCCGGTTGAAGTCTTCCGGCCCCTCGAAGAGGGCGCCACCGAGCTTGATCTGGAGGTCAAGCGGCGCTTCCTCGGTCTCGAAGGCGGCCTGCGAGACGCGCCTGCGGATGCGGGCGCCGATGTCCTGGGCGTTTTCGGGGGTAGCGCCGGGCAGGAAGATGCCGAGCTCGTTGGACGCGAGCCGGGCGACGAGGTCGCCGCTTCTGACCGAACTCTTGATGATGTCGGCCAGCGATAGCATCACCGTGTCGGCCCATTGCGGGCCGTAGCGGCGGCTGATTGCGTCGAGCGTCTCGATGACGACGGCGATCATGATGCCGCCGGTATCGGTCGCGATCTTCCGGCGGCGGTCGGAATAATTCTGCATCGCAGCGGCAAAGGCGGTGCCGTTGAGCGCATTCGTCACCGGATCATGCCGGGTGGCGTGGTTCATCTTGGCGCGCAGCGCCGCAAGCTCCGACTTTTGCAGCTGCAGCGCCAGGAGCAGCGGAAATGCAACAAGAAACGAAATTGGAGGGATGCTCACAAATCCTACCAAAAATGGTTTATCCGGGATTAGAAGGTTTAAGATAAGTAAAAGACCGAGCGATCCTGCCGTGCAGCATGATGCGCCGATCGCGGCGCGAAACAAGGCGGGTTTTACTGTGGCTGGGGAGTAACGGTTAATAAAAATCATGGGGTCGGATTACTCACTAGGGATGAGTGTCAAGCTAACCGTGAGCACAACAAGTACCGGTTAAAAAATCCTGTAAAATTGTTGCTTTAGGGGTGGAAACCTCATGAGTTAACTGTCTTCGCAGGAAGGTGGCTAGGGCTGTTGGAGTGTTGATAACTTAATGCTACTGACTTATCCGAGAAGAAATTTCGGTATATGGGGTAGCCGGGGCTAATCACAGGTGATGAGGGGCATCAAACTTGTTTAACGGCAAAAGAATTTTTGCAGCTTTGTCTGCGACTGTTGCTTTGAATTTTGCATTTTGCGTTGACGCCAATGCTATTTCGCTTCAGCAGGCTATTGAAAAAACGATGAAGACGAACCCGCAGATCTTGCAGGCTGCGAAGGATCGTGAAGCAATCGAGTTTGAACTTCGCCAGGCGCGTGGGCTTTACTTGCCCTCTATTGATCTCGACGCGGGGATTGGCCGCCGGCGGCTGTCGAATTCTACGACAGGCACTCTGACATCGGATACCGATTACTTGTCGCCGGGCGATGTCGGTCTCACCGTTACACAGCGGCTTTTCGACGGCGGCGGCCGCCGTGCACAGGTCGAACAGCAGGCATCGCGCGTCGATGGCGCCTCTTTCCGCGTGCTGGAGCGGTCCGAATCGCTGGCGCTCGAAGTGACGCAGGATTATCTCGAATACATTCTGCAGAATCAGATCGTGAAGGCCGCTCAGGATAATATGGCCTTCCACAACCAGATCCTCGGCAATATCGAGCAGAGCATCAAGGGCGGTACGTTGACTGATGCTGACCGCCTCCAGGGCGTCGAGCGCCAGCAGGCTGCGGCTGCCCGTCTGCAGGAAGCTAAGGAAGAGCTGGAGGCGACGAAGATACGCTTCCTCGAGGACGTTGGCGAGCCGATCACCGGCGCGCAGACCCCGACTTCGGTTGCCAAATACGTGCCGAAGACGGTCACCGATGCGGTCTTCGTGGCCACCAAGAACAGCCCGCGCATCTATTCCGCCAATGCGGATGTCGATGCGGCCGATGCCGGCGTGCGCGGCGCGCGCGCCAACTATCTGCCGAAGGTCGATCTCGAAGGCATCGCCCGGGTGGGTGACGACATCAATGGCGACGATGGTAATACGAATGACTACCAGGTGCGCGTCGTCGCCCGCTGGAACCTTTATCGCGGCGGCATCGATGTTGCCCGAGAGCAGGAGCAGATCCGCCGTGCAGGCGAGCAGCGCTATGCGCTGGCGCAGGTGCAGCGCGAAGTCGAGCAGTCGGTCCGCACAGCGTGGAACGAACGCGTCAGCCGCGGCAAGCTTGCCGGCATCCTCGGCCAGCAGGCCTCGACCAACGCCCAGCTCGTATCGTCCTACCGGCAGCAGTTCAGCGTCGGCCAGCGCTCGCTGCTCGATGTGCTCGATGCGCAGAACACCAATTTCAATACCAGGGTTCTTGCCGACACGGCGCGCCTTGCGTCGGTCTTTGCCGAGTACAAGATCCTGGCCGCTTCCGGCAATCTGCTCCAGACGATGAAGCTGAAGCCGGTCGAACAGGCAAAGGAATATGCACGGGAGGAGTTTGTTGTCCCCGCGGGCGTCGCAGATCCGGGATATGTCGAGCTTCAGTCGCATCAGAAAGCCGGCATGCCGATGGACCTTCTAGCGCCTATTCGACAGCAGTAGTCGAAACGGCCATGGAAAAATGCTGAACGTAGCGCTCGAGACTTCAAGCGGCACCCCGCTCCAGACCTTCAAAGCCGCTTTCAAGTCCGTCGCTGCGTTCTATGGCCGGCCGAGCTCCGATACGGTTCTCTTCTCCGGCCTGCCGGACGAGATCACCGAATCGCTCGAGCTCGATGACGTAGAGCAGATGGCCGAGCGCATCGGCCTCCAGGTCATCAGGCATCAGGAACGCGACTGCCGCCTGGGCAATTTCGATTGCCCGGCCATCGTTTGCTTTGTCGATGGCGGCGTTCTTCCGCTGCTCGAAGTGGCGGAGGACGGCTCGTATCTGACCGATATCGTTCCGATTGCCGGAACACCGATCAAGTTGGCGCCTGAGCAACTCGTGGCGCTGAATCCCGCGATGGCCTTTGCCTTCACGCTCTATTATCAGAACGCTTCCGAAGAAGCGCTGGTCGGCAATGCGGTGGAGATCGAAAAGCGCCATTGGCTGGCGACGACGCTGATGCCGTACTGGCGCACCTATGTCCGCGTCATGGTGGCAGCGCTCTTCATCAACCTGATTGCGCTCGGCTCGCCGCTTTTTACGATGAACGTCTATGACCGCGTGCTGCCGAACAAGGCGGTGGCGACGCTGTGGGTTCTCGCAGCAGGCATCTCGCTTGCCTACATCTTCGATTTTCTGTTGAAGACGGCTCGCTCGTCGCTGATCGATTACGCTGGCCGGAAGGCCGATCTCAGGCTCTCGCAGCTGATTTTCGACAAGGTGTTGAACTCGACGCTGGAATCGCGACCGCTCTCGACCGGCGAATATGCCAACCGTGTCACGCAGTATGAATTCGTCCGCGAGTTCTTCACGTCGAACACCATCGGCGTGCTGATCGACAGCCTCTTCGTCTTCATCTTCTTAGCCGTCATTTACCTGATTGCCGGCTGGCTGGTCGTCATCCCTGCCGTCGCCTTCGTCCTGTCGGTGGCGATCGGCCTTTGGGCGCAGGCGCAGATCGGCAAGCGTATGGCGACGGCCGCAAACGAAGCGTCCCGCCGGCAGTCGCTGCTCGTCGAGACCATCTCCACCATCGAAACGCTGAAGAGTCTGCGCGCCGAAGCAACGATGCTGCGCCGCTGGCAGGAACTCACCAAATATTCGAGCCGCACGAGCGAAGACATCAAGCATATCTCCACCAACGCCATCAACCTGACGACGTTCATCCAGCAGATGGTGAGCGTGCTGATCGTGATTGCCGGCACCTATGAGTTCTCCGAGGGTCGCATTGCCATGGGTGCGATCGTTGCGACCGTGATGCTCGCGGGCCGCGCCGGTGCGCCGCTCGGCCAGATCGCCATGACGCTGGCGCGGTTCCGTCAGGCGACCATGTCGCTGCGCATCCTCGACAAGATCATGGAGCAGCCGGACGACCGGCCTTCTACCGTCGGTTTCGTCAATCGCCAGATCAAGCGGGGCGGCTTCAGCTTCCAGAACGTCTCGTTCCAGTATCCGGGTTCGGACTATCCGGTTATCAACGGCCTGTCCGTCAATGTGGGGCCGGGCGAGAAGATAGGTATCATCGGCCGCATCGGCTCGGGCAAAACGACGCTCGGCCGCCTGCTCGACGGCCTTTTCTGTCCGTCGTCGGGCCGCGTTCTAATCGATGGCGTCGATATCCGGCAATACCATATGGCGGAAGTGCGAGCCGCCGTCGCCGTGGCGGGCCAGTCCTCCGATCTGTTTTCGGGCACTGTGAAGGAAAACCTCCTGATCGGCCGCGCCGATGCGACGGACGAAGAAATCCTCGAGGTCGCCACCATGACCGGCGTCGATGAGTTCGTCTCCAACCACCCGCGCGGCTTCGACATGCCGGTCGGCGAACGCGGCACCAATCTGTCGAGCGGCCAGAAGCAAGCGCTGACGATCGCTCGTCTGCTTTTGACCAAGCCGAAGATCGTCTTCCTGGACGAGCCCTCTGGCGCGATGGACCTCGCCACCGAGCGTCATCTGATCTCCAAGCTGTCCGGCGCTTTCGGTCGCGATACCACGCTTCTGATCGCCACGCACCGCCACAGCATGCTGGAGCTCGTCGACCGCCTGATCGTCATCGACAAGGGCCGTATTGTTGCCGATGGCCCGAAGCAGGCCGTGATCGAGGCCATGCGCAGACCGGCGGGTCAGCAATGAACGCAAACCGTCTCGACCACCCCCCGCTTTTTGCCCGCGCCATCCTGGCGCTCTGTGCGCTTTTGATTGCAAGCTTCATCGGCTGGGCGGCGATTGCCAGCGTCGATGAGATCGCCCGTGGCGAAGGCAAGGTCATTCCCGTTTCGAAAACCCAGATCATCCAGTCGTCCGAACCTGGTGTCGTCCAGCAGATTGCCGTGACGCTCGGCCAGGTGGTCCGCAAGGGCCAGCTTCTGGTTCAGCTCGACAATACGACGACGGCATCGACGCTTGGCGAATCCGTTGCCAAGGCACGCGCGCTGGGCGCCAAGGTTGCAAGGCTGAAGCTGGAGGAGGCGGGCCAGTACGAGATGCCCTATGTCTGCCCGCAAGACATTCTTGCTGTCGCCAAGGATGTCTGCAGCAACGAAGCGAGCCTCTTTGCCGCCGACCGCGCGAGCTACGAAAACAAGCTAGGCGTCCTCAAGGAGCGGGTGAGGCAGCGCGAAAACGAACTCAACGAGGCGCATGCCAATATCGCCCGTCTTCGGGACAACATCGCCGGAGCGCAGCGCCAGTACGACCTGATCAAGCCGCTCAGCGACAAGAAGCTTGTGGCCCAGACCGAAATGCTGAAGGTCGAACGCGACCTGACGGACCAGCAGGGCCAGCTCAAGGTCTATCAGGAAAGCATCGATCGCCTGGAGGCCGCCGTGCAGGAGGCGACGCTGCAGCTCGGCGATCTGGCGCTTGAACTGCGCCAGCAGGCTTTGACGGAAAACGCGACGACGCTTGCCGAACTATCTGTCGTCGACGAGACGATCCGCGGCGCCTCCGACCGTGTCAAGCGCACTGATATCCGCTCGCCGGTCGATGGCATCGTCAACACGCTTGAAGTCAATACGATCGGCGCCTATGTCGATCCAGGCCGCGTCATCGCCGGCATCGTGCCGACGGCCGATACGCTGCTCATCGAAGCGAAGATCTCCCCGCGCGACGTCGCTTTCGTGCGCCGCGGCCAGTCGGCGATCGTCAAGGTCACGGCTTACGACTTCTCGATCTTCGGCGGGCTCGAAGGCGTGGTGGAAAACATCTCGGCCGACAGCCTGGTCGAAAAGGAAAAAGGCGAGACCTATTACCTGGTTCAGGTAAAGACGGACAAATCGGAGCTGGAGCGTGACGGCAAACTCTATCCGATCATTCCCGGCATGGTGGCCTCGGTCGAAATCATGACAGGCAACAAGACGGTCCTCAGCTACCTGCTGAAGCCGATCAACAAGGCGCGTTCCGAAGCGCTGACGGAGCGGTGAGATGCTGATAGCCAAGCCCCGCTCGACCGATTTGGCCAACGCCGCACCCACCGAGGAGCCCCTGCCGGTCATAGGCGCGGAGGAAATCGAGCCGCGCTTCCGTGCGGTCGTCGGTCGGGGCGGCGAACGCCGCGGCATCCGCCTGGAGCGCATCTATTGGGATGGGCTTGGCCGTATGTCCTCCGCCGGCAAGATGACGACGTCCGATCTGGTGCACTATACGGCCTCGCAGATGCCGGAATCGGGCAACCTTGCCTCGCTCCTGCGCGTTCTCAGCCTGAAATGGGCATTGCGCCGACTGGACGCCGTTGAGGACGTCGCCTCGATGGCGAACCTCAATGCCGTCATCCAGGCTTCGCCGTCGCCGACGATCCTGCTCACCCAGGACAAGAAGATCCATCTCTTCAACGATCCGTTTCTCTCGATGCTGCGCCAGCGTCTGCCTCTGGGCGATACGGCGCAGTTGACCAGGAGCCTGCGCTTTTCCATCGATACTCAGATCGAGCAGGCGATCACGACGCTGAACCTGAACCGCGGCAAGACGCTGAACACCGGCTTCAGCATCGGTGTCGGCACGCAGTCGATGCGCGGCCAGGTCAACCTGGCGCTGGCGCCGACACACGAAAAATCGATGTTGATCGGCTATATTTCCCGCTACTGAGCGATGTGTGAAACAAAAAAAGCGGCCGGATCATGCGACTGCTTTGAACGTCATGCGTTTTGGCCTGTCTCAGTGTGCCGCTCCTTCGCCCGGTGCGACCTTTTCCAGCGGCATGCGGGAGGCAACCTGCTTGTTGCCGGCCCGCAGCCCGTGCAGATACCCCTTGCCGCCGGTGATGGAAAAAAGCGGCTGGTAGTCGGGCAGGCGGCTGTCGGGCAACACCTGGTCGCGCATGTTGTCCAGAATGAAGTGGTTGCCATCGACGGCGACCGAAAGCACCGCATGGTAGAAGTGGCGCTTCTGGTCGAAGAGCACGACGATCGACATGTCTTTCATGTCGACGCCCTCGGCGCGAAGTGCTGCCATTTTCAGGATCGCAAAATCTTCGCAATCGCCCTGCTGGCGGGCGAGCGTCTCGGAAGGTGCTGCCCAGTGATCCGCCGCCTGATAGGTGTCCATGTCCCGGCGGGAGCGGATCGCGCGATTGACCGCGACGTTCACCGCATTCAACTTGTCGCGGATCGAAGCTTGCCCGGTCTTGGCTATTGTCGCCTTGATGACGTCGGCCGCATCCGAGCAGCCCTTTGCGTCGCACTTAATGGACCCGCCGCTCGCCATTTCGCCCAGCGAAGGCGCGAAACGCTTGACCGCGGCAAGACGCTTGAACGGAATGGTGACAGAGCCGAAGACCGCGTCGTTCGAAGAGGCGGCCTTGCGCGGTATGTCCGGCTTGACGGAGGCGGTCGTTTCCGCTGTGAACGATGCGCTCTCGACCTGTCGCAATTGCATCACTGTGGTGAGATTAATCGTCCGAACTGCGCTTGAAACGTCGCTGGCGGCAGTTCTGAGGAGGTTGAAGACGCCTTTCATGCTGCCTGCCTGTGCCAGTGTGTAAGCAGTATTGGCTGTCAGCATTGATGTATAGGACGTCGCGCTGGTTTGCATTTCCGGCATTTTTGCCGCCGCCTGTGCGTTGGGAAGCAGCGGTGCGAACGACACGAAAGTAAAAGCTGCAAGTATTTTTGCTTTTGTTTTGCGCTTCATCGGGTTGTTTCTCCCTGTTTGAGAGAAATGTACCGAATAGCTATAAATATGCCGTTTGGAAGCGTAGATAAGCGTAGTATAAATATTCCGCAAAAAGACGCATAAAACTTTAGTTTTCGCGTCAACCAAGTTTGGGGGAAGGGTTTGATTTTCGCCCGCGTCCGATGCAGGAATAGGCGCCGTCAAAAAAGGCCGCAGAAGGCCGGGACGCCGCATTTGGGGGAAGCAGTGACATCGCATTCGAAGCTACGGACCGAACCTTCATATGGTTTACGCGGAAGGCTCGCTGACGCGATTCTGGCAGCCCGCACGCTGCCGCTGCTGGTTCTCCTTGCCGGCGCCGCAGGCTGCCAGTCGGATGCGGACGGCCTGAACACGGTCAAGAATACCGACATCAAGGCGCCATCGAGCAAAGTCGAAGAGACCTTCGGCGAGACCGGTACGGAGATCACGCTGCTGCTGCCGAGAGGTGCGAGCGGCGTTTACGAGGGTGCCGCCCGCGATGTGCGCGACGGCGCAGCGCTCAGCGTCGGCGAGCTCGGCAACGGCCAGGTCTTCATCAAGGTCGTCGATGTTTCGGGCGGCGCAGGTGCCGTGCCTGCCGCCGTCAGCGCCGCCAAGGCGCGCAATTCGTCGTTGCTCATCAGCTATGCTTCGCCCGCCATCACATCTGCAATAGCCGCTATGTCTTCCGATCAGCGCCCGCCATTGGTCAATCTTGGCGATGACGCTCCGGCAGCTGCCGGCAATGTCTACAACTTCGCCTCGGACGAACTCGACAGCGCGCTCGAAGGTATCCGGGCGGCTGCGGCGGGCGGCCACAAGAAGGTGATGGTTTTCGCGCCTAAGGATTTTCCGCCCGCCTCTGAGATGCGGCTCGCGGATGCCATTCGCGCAGGCGGCGGCACCTATGCCGGGACCGCACGTTACGATCTCAGCGATGCGGCCGCCGCCAATGTCGTGCAGCAGTCGAAGGCCGAGCTTCAGCGGGCCGATACGGTCGTCATCCTCGGCAAGAGCGTCATCGTGCCTACGGTCGCCAGTGCGATTAAAGCAAGCGGCCAGGCAAATCTCGTTCTTGTCGGCACCAGCGCCTGGCCGTCCCATGCCTACGCGGACCCGGCCGTCGCCGGCGCCATGATCGCCATGGTCGAACCGGATGATGCCAGCCTGATCGCCGACCGCTACAAGCGCCACCATGGCCGCACGCTATCTTCGGACGCCGCCTACGGCTACGACGCCGTCGCCATCGCCGCCGGCATCATCCGCGTGAAGGGCCCGGCGGGCCTGACTGCCGAGAACCTGACGATGAAGACCGGCTTCCGCGGCGTCACCGGGCTCTTCCGCCTGACCCCGGGCGGCAACGTCGAACGCAAGCTCAGCCTCTTCACGATCACTGGCGGCAAGCTGAACCTTTTGGGTGCTGCGCCGAAGGCATTCTAAGGGGTTTCCACTCTCATCCCTGTGACGAGCCTAGGAATGAAGACTGAAGTGCCGGCTTGCCGCCGGCACCTTCTCCCCGAGGGGAAGGGATATGTTGCAACGTTTCCGATCCCTTCTTCCCAGCTGGGATGAAGGAGGGGTCGAGACCGTTGGCTCGCGCCTTGCTGGTCAGCCCCTTGGCCAATCATCCCTACCAGCTGCCGACGCAAAGAACCCCTCGGGGCTCTCCACTTCCACCAGCCGCCGCTTCTCGATCAGCCAGAAGCGGTTGCCGACGGCGCGCACGAAGCTGCGGTCGTGGGAAACGAGCAGGCAGCTTGCCTGGTGCGCCATCAGCTCGCCTTCCAGCGCTTCCTGCCCGTCGATGTCGAGATGGTTGGTGGGTTCGTCGAGCAGGTAGAAGTTCGGGTTGGAGAGCCGGAGCACCAGCATGCCGAGCCTTGCTTTCTGCCCGCCGGAAAGCTGGCCGGTGGGACGGCCCTGCATTTCGATCGACATGCCGGCGCCGGCCAGCAGTGCGCGCGCCCGCTGATCACCGACGTCGAAGCGGCGGATGATCGTGTCCATCGGCGTGTCGGCATCGGGCAGATCGGCAAGCGCCTGGTCGCCGTAGCCGAGCGCCAGCGAAGGCGTCGCCTTGATGCCGTTTCCGGCCGTATCCGGGTTCGCGATCGCCTTGCGCAGCATAGCGATCAGCCGCGTCTTGCCGGCGCCGTTTTCGCCGAGCAGCACGATCCGGTCTCCCTGGCAGATGAACTGCCTGCCGGTCTTGAAGAGCAGCGTGCCGTCCGGCGTCTCAACCGTCGCATCGTCCAGCGTCACCAGCACCTTGGCATGCGTGCCGCGATTGGCAAGCCGAATCGCACCCGCCGAACGCTCCAGATGCGCGGGTTTCGCCACATCCTCGAGTTTGTCGGCGCGCTGCTTCAGCTGTTTGGTCTTGATGACCAGCAGGTCGCTGCCGGAATTGATGCCGATATTGTTGAGCTTCGCCGCCTGCTTTCGCAGTTGTTCCGCCGTCTTCATGTCGCGCTCGTAGCGGCGCGAATCTGCCGCATCGAGCTCGTCGATCGAAGCCCGCGCCCGGGAATAGGGCAAAGCGAAGATCTGCGATTGCTCCGGCCGCAGGAAGAGCGTGCGGTTCGTCACGGCGTCGAGGAAGGCGCGATCATGGCTGGCCAGGATCACCGGCACGTCGCGGGGGAGCGCATTCAGCCATTCCTCCAGCCGGGCGATCTTGCCGAGATCAAGATGGTTGGTCGGCTCGTCGAGCATCAAGAGGTCGGGTTCGGTCACCCAGATACGGGCAAGCATCGCCAGCCGCTGCCACCCGCCGCTGAGCGCCGAGAGCGAACGCCGGTGCAACTCCTCCGGCACCTCCAGAGATCCCAGCACGACATCGACGCGCCAGCTCTCGGTTTGCGTCTGCTCTGGAGCGAGCGCATCGAGAACGGCGTCGTAGAATGGCATGGCGAACAGAGCCGGCGGCACATTCTGCTCGACATAGCCGACCGTCAGCCCGCGCGCCCGCGTGATGTCGCCTTCGGTCGGCCCCAGCGTGCCGGCGATGCAGCGGAAAAGCGTCGATTTCCCGCGGCCGTTGCCGGCTACGATGCCGATGCGGTCGCCGGCATTGACGACGAGATTGAGCCTGGAAAACAAAGGGCTCGACAAGGTGATGCCGAGATTGCGGATATTGAGGAGGGTCATGATCGTTCTCTGGTCTTGACCGCGCGACCATCCATCGAGGGCTCCTGGCCATCATCGATGCGATGCGTCAGCGGTGGATCGAAATCGCAGGCGCTCAAGCGATAAAGCTCGGCGCTGCAGGCCACAAAGGGCAGACCAGAAGAGAGGTTTTGCGAGAAACGGTCTCTGGTCAGCCCTGCAAACGCATTTGCAGGGCGTTGACGGGGCCGCGCTGCCGGTTGAACCGGAAATAGTAATTATGCACGCGACCCTCCTTTCTCTTTAGAGTGCACGCATGAAATATCATCACCTATGCAGGAATGCAACCAAAGCGCTCGCATCAGGCCCTTGCCCCTTGTGGGCGAACTTGCGCAAGACGGGCTGGCTGTTATAAGCGGCTTGACCGGGAAATTCTTAATTTAGGAGAGACGACCATGGCGGGCGATGCCGACGAATACGTCTATGACGAAGTGACGGGCGAATGGCGTCCGGCTTCGGAATTGGCTGCCGCCGCGCAGGCGGCCGTCGAGGTCAGCGACGCTGCCGGAAATGTCCTCAAAGACGGCGATTCCGTCACCCTCATCAAGGATCTGAAGGTCAAGGGTGCCAATCAGACCCTGAAACAGGGCACGGTCATAAGGTCGATCCGGCTGACGGACAACCCGGATGAGATCGACTGCCGCCACGACACCATCAAGGGCCTTGTCCTGCGCACGGAATTCGTCCGCAAGCGTTGAGGATACAAATTTCGCCGAGCCAGGCATTCTAAGCCCCTTGGCATCCCATCTGCCGGCAGGGCACAGGGAGGTGAGCTTCCGAATGGCCTCACCCTTCGGGCTTGCCTCCGCGACCTACCGCTTCAAACTTCCGAGAATGCCGCGCACCAGCGCCCGGCCGACCTGCGTCGCAACTGTCCGCGCCACGCTTTTCATGGCTGCCTCGACGACCGTCTCTCGCTGATAGCCGGACGAACGCCCGCGCGATTGGCCGCGGTTCGGCTTTTCGTCGTCGCTGCCGCCGAAACCGGGCAGCGTCCAGCCAGAGGTCGTGCCGGCACTCGTCTGCTGCGCTTCGGCCTCTTCCTGCGCCCGCTTGGCGGCTTCCGCTTCGGCAGCCTTCTTCGCGCGGGCTGTGAGCATTTCGAAGGCAGAGTCGCGGTCGACATCTTCGTCATAGATCCCAAGTACCGGGCTCCGGTCCATGATCTGACGGCGTTCCGCTTCCGTGACCGGGCCGACGCGGCCGGATGGCGGACGGATCAGCGTGCGCTCGACGATCGATGGCGCGCCCTTGGTCTCCAGCGTCGAAACCAGCGCCTCGCCGGTGCCGAGATTGGTGATCACGGTGGCGCAATCGAAGGCCGGGTTGGGGCGGAAGGTATCGGCGGCTGTCCTGACCGCCTTTTGCTCGCGTGGCGAATAGGCGCGAAGCGCATGCTGCACGCGGTTGCCGAGCTGGGCGAGGACCGTTTCCGGCACGTCGAGCGGGTTTTGGGTGACGAAATAGACGCCGACGCCCTTAGAGCGGATCAGCCGCACGACCTGCTCGACGCGTTCGGTCAAGACACGCGGCGCGTCGTTGAAGAGCAGATGCGCCTCGTCGAAAAAGAAGACGAGCTTCGGCTTGTCCGGATCGCCGACTTCGGGCAACTCTTCGAAGAGCTCGGAAAGCAGCCAGAGAAGGAAGGTGGCGTAGAGCCTGTGGTTCATCATCAGCTTGTCTGCCGCAAGCACCGAAATCTGACCATAACCGTTGTTGCTGGTGCGCATGATGTCGGTAATCTTCAGCGCCGGTTCACCGAAGAAA
>NZ_JABEPH010000088.1:0-18334 GCF_013004495.1 Rhizobium sp. SEMIA 4085 | reverse complement strand
ATCCAAGTCCCTTGCAGGCCCTCGCCGACATGCCCGCCCCGCCGCGCGCCGGCGAGGATTGGACCTCCTTCGTTTCGGTCATGCAGGAGCTGAGATCCAAGAAAGCCGGCTGGCCCGCCGAAATCGGCCTGGTCCGAGAATGGTATCAGCCGCATCTCGAGCGGCTGCACGAGGATGCCGCAACGCGTCAGGCCGATCTCCTGCAGCTCGAGCAAATCGCCGGCGGCTACCCGTCGCGCGAACGCTTCCTGACCGAACTGACGCTCGATCCGCCTGATGCGACCAGCGACCAGGCGGGCGTGCCGTTGCTCGACGAGGACTATCTGATCCTCTCGACTATCCATTCGGCCAAGGGTCAGGAGTGGACCAAGGTCTTCATGTTGAACGTCGTCGACGGCTGCATTCCGTCGGATCTCGGCGTTGGCACTAGGGCGGAAATAGAGGAGGAGCGGCGCCTGCTTTATGTCGCGATGACGCGCGCCAGGGACAATCTCGATCTCGTCGTCCCGCAGCGCTTCTTCACGCACGGGCAGAATGCGCAGGGAGACCGGCACGTCTATGCCTCGCGCACCCGCTTCATCCCGGCGACACTGCTGCAATTTTTCGAGGTCTGCGGTTGGCCGCAGGTCAAGAGTGAAAGCGCCTCCGCGCAACAGGCGCGCCAAGTCCGCATCGATGTCGGCGCCCGCATGCGCGGTATGTGGCGCTAGAGGGCAAGCGGGCGATCGGCCGGTTTGAAGAACGGCGCGAGCACCTCTGCGTTTACCGCCTCGATGGTTGAAGGCGACCATTTCGGATTCCTATCCTTGTCGATCACCGCCGCCCGCACGCCCTCATAAAAGTCCGCGGATTTCAATATCTGCATACAGGCCCCTAACTCACGGTTCAGGCAGGCGGCGAGATTGACGCTCTGCCGTCCTTCCCTCAGCAGACGCAAAGTCAATTTCAGGCTCGTCGGCGAGCGCGTCTGCAGGGTCTTCCGTGTTTTGGCGGCGAATTCGCCTTCGTCAGCGGCGAGCGCTTCCATAACCTCTTCGACGCGATCGAAACAGAAGGCATGGTCGATCAACGGCCGAACGGCCTGCAGGCGGCTTTCGGTCGCCTTGCCGGCAACATGCTTCAGCAGAGCCTCGCAAGCTACCGGCGATGACCCGACCGGCAACCGAGCCAACGCGTCGATGACATTCGGCAGCCGCGACGACGGGATCTCAAAATCGGCAAGGCCGGCATAGATGGCATCCGCCGCATTCAGCTCCTGGCCGGTCAATCCTGTCCATGTTCCCGTCTGGCCGGGCATGCGCGGCAGCAGCCAGGTCGCTCCTACATCCGGGAAATAACCGATGCCGGTTTCCGGCATCGCAAGCCTCGTCCGCTCCGTCACGATGCGGTGCCGCCCATGCGCCGAAAGGCCGACGCCACCGCCCATGGTGATACCATCCATCAGGGCGACATAGGGTTTAGCGTAGCTTGCGATGCGGTGGTTGAGCGTGAACTCCTCGCGCCAGAACGTCTCCGCAAGGTCGGAACCCGAGCGCCCGCTTTCGTGAAGTGCACGAATATCACCGCCGGCGCAGAAGCCGCGGTCGCCCTCACCCGTCACCACCACGCTTGCAACGCCGTCATCATCCGCGAATTCGTCGAGCGCCGCGTCGATCATGCGCACCATGTCGAGCGTCAGGCTGTTCAGCGCCTTCGGCCGATTGAGGCGGATGATCCCCGCCGTGCCGCGCCGTTCGATAATGACTTCCCGTTCGTGATTGTTCTGCATGTCCGCCGTCCACCCTCGATTGACCCCCCATCAATAAACAGAGGGAGCGCTTCGTTCCAGTGGACTTTGCGTCGAAAAACAGGCGTGATCGCTCTTAGAAGGACGCCGCGACAAGGGCACGGTGCACACCCTGCAGCTCCCCGACCCTGCGGTTGATCAGCGCCAGCTCCCAGTCCAGTGCGCTGCGAACGATCGTCTCAAGGGAATCGTATTTCGGCGTCCAGTCCAGCACGCGATGCGCCAAGGTGGCGTCGGCGACGACACTTGCGGCATCGCCCGGACGGCGTGGCGCCATATGAATCTTGAACGCGTAGCCGTGCAGGCGCACCACCATGTTCAGAACGTCGAGCACCGTATAGCCGGAACCATAGCCACAATTCGCGACCAACGATCCCTTGCCCTTGCGCAGATGCTGCAGCGCCTTGAGGTGAGCCTCGGCAAGATCGGTGACATGGATATAGTCGCGCACGCCGGTGCCGTCATGCGTCGGATAGTCGATGCCGTAGACATGCACGCTGTCGCGCTTGCCGAGGGCTGCCTCGCAGGCGACCTTGATGAGATGCGTCGCGCCGCTGGTGGATTGTCCGGCACGGCCGTGCGGATCGGCACCTGCAACGTTGAAGTAGCGGAGCGCCACATAGTCGAAATCATAGGCCGCAGCAGCGTCGCGCAGCATGAACTCCGTCATCAGCTTCGACTGGCCATACGGATTTTCCGGGTTGAGCGGCGCTGTTTCCTTGACCGGATCGGAAGTCTTTTGCGGACCATAGACCGCCGCCGTCGACGAGAAGACGAAATGGCGCACACCGGCAGCGATCGCCGCGCTCAGGAGCGCACGCGTCTTGCCGGAATTGTTGTCGTAATAAGATAGCGGATCGGCAACCGAAGCCGGAACGACCGCGGAGCCCGCAAAATGGATGATCGCCTCGATGTCGTTCTCGATGAAAATCGTCTTGAGGACCTCGGCATCGGCGATATCCCCCAGGTAGAAGCGCGCAGCAGGCGCGACAGCCCAGCGAAAGCCGGTGGAAAGGCGATCGAGCACGACGACCTTCTCGCCTGCATCGAGCAGTGCCCAAACCATGTGACTGCCGATGTAGCCGGCGCCGCCTGTCACCAAAATTGCCATGTCCCGTTCCCTGTTTAATCGGACAGGGCATCTGACGCGGGTTTTCCTTTCAGATCTTCTTATCAGGCACCCGTTCGGACGCCTTTGAACCGGTAAGTTTGCTGCTGTGGTTAGAGGCTGATTTCCGGCTTTGCTACAATTTTAGCGAACCACCGTTTCCGGCATCAAAAAGGCTCCGGCTGCGACAGCCGGGCCTTGAGCGTCAAAGTTTCAGAATGTAATCGCAAAGCTTGTCGGCTGCTGCCTTGACCTGTAGCGGATCGCGCAGGAAACAGGCTCGCAGGAAAAGCTCGCCGCCTGCGCCGAAGGCGGTTCCGGGCGCCAGTCCGACGCCCGTCTTGTCGACGATGTCCAGCGCTGCTTTGCGGCTGTCGGTGACGCCGTCGATCTTCAAAAAGGCGTAGAGCGCACCGTCCGGCTTCAACGTCTCGACGCGGTTTGTGGCAATCAGTGCATCGCAGAGGATGTCGCGCGAAAGAGCCGCCTTCTGGATATTGGCCTCGACGAACGCATCGCCCTCGGTGAGGGCTGCCACCGCACCCTTCTGCATGAATTGCGCGACGCCCGAGGTCGAATATTGGATCAGGTTTTCGAGCACCTGCCCGGTTTCCGCTGGCGCCACGATCCAGCCGACACGCCAGCCGGTCATCGACCAGTTCTTCGAGAAGGAATTGACGAACATGACCTTGTCGCCCGGTACCATGATATCAAGAAAAGAAGGCGCACGGGTTCCGGCGTAGAAATATCGGGCATAAATTTCATCCGCCATGATCCAGAGATCGCGCTTGCGGGCAAGTTCAAGGAGGTCCGCGAGATCCCTCTTCGTGGCGGTCCACCCTGTCGGATTGGATGGCGTGTTGATGAACAGCGCCCTTGTCTTCGGGGTGAGTGCCGCTTCGATGCGATTGAGATCGACCACCCATTTGCCGCCCTCGAACTGAAGCTCAACGCCGACGGAGCGGGCACCGGCAATTTCCAGCGCAGCGGCGATATTCGGCCAGGCGGGCGTCAGGTAGACCAGTTCGTCGCCCGGCGACGTCAATGCCTGCACCGCAATCTGGATCGCCTGCATGCCTGAGCCGGTGACATAGAAATGCTCAGCGGGCAGGCTGATGCCGAAATGCCGGGCGTAATAGTCAGATAGTGCCTGGCGAAGCTCCGGAATGCCGCGCTGCCAGGTATAGAAGGTCTCTCCCGCTGCCAGCGCGTCCATTGCCGCCCGGCTGATGAAATTCGGTGTCGGAAGATCCCCCTCGCCGACCCAGAGCGGTAGCAGGCCATCGCGGCCACGGGCATAATTGACGACTTCGACGATCCCGCTTTCTGGCGCCGAAACGGCGCGCGGGCTGAGGCTGTTCATAATCGACATGCAGATCTCCGGTTTTCGCCTTCATAGTACAAAACCGGGCGCAAATCCCATGAGAATGCGTGATGCCGCATCGCTTTTCGTTATGAATCAACCTCGCAAAGTACGGGCTGCGAGCCTTGATCAGACCGCCGGGCGCTTGGCCAGCAGATCGCGGATTTCCGTGAGGAGCGCGACATCGGCCGGCGGCGGCGCCTCCTCCGCTGCCTTTTGCTCGTTGCGCTCGACCTGCCTGCGCAGCATATTCACGCCCTTGATCATCAGGAAGATGATCCAGGCAAGGATCAGGAAATTGATGACCACGGTGATGAAATTGCCATAGGCGAAGACAGCACCCTGCGCGCGGGCTGCGGCAAGCGTCGGCGCGTTGACCGCAGACGAAAGACCGAAGAAGTAGTTGGAAAAATCGAAACCGCCGAAAACGGCACCGACGATCGGCATGATGATATCGTCGACCAGCGATTTGACGATGCCGCCGAAAGCACCGCCGATGATGACGCCGACGGCAAGGTCCATGACGTTGCCTCGGGCGATAAAGGCCTTGAATTCATTGAGCATCCGATCTGTCTCCCTCTGATGCGCTCTCACGGACAGTCCCCTGTTTTTATTAGCTACATCTCTTGATTGATTATTCAATTGCAAAATTGAAACAACCAGGACCTTCCTGCGCCTTGGACTTAATGCCTAGATCATCGCAATTTCCAAGACCGATGATTTCCCTTAGTCTTGATGTCTTTTGAAAGAACCGGCAAATGGCGCGCCGGTGGAGGGTCGATGCTTCAAGGCTGGGTTATTATCGCGTTTGCCTTCGGCTATCTGCTGCTGCTTTTTGCGGTCGCAAGCTATGGTGACCGTAGAAGCCAGAGGCTGGGCATACCGGACGGCGGCTGGCCGATCGTCTATGCGCTGAGCCTTGCGATCTACTGCACCTCCTGGACCTATTTCGGCGGCGTCGGGCTCGCTTCGCAGCGCGGCCTTGAATTTGCCGGGATCTATATCGGCCCGATCCTCGTCTTCACGCTCGGCATGCCGGTGCTGCGGCGGATCATCGAACTTGCCAAGGCCGAAAAGCTTACCTCCGTCGCGGACTTCCTCGCCGCCCGCTATGGGAAGAATCCCACGGTCGCAACGATCGTGGCGCTGATCTCGCTGATTGGCACAATTCCTTATATCGCACTGCAGCTGAAGGCGATCAGCAGCACGGTGACCGCGATGGTCAATCCTTCGGATTATGGCATTGGCAGCGGCAACCTCTACTTCCTCGATCTGCCGCTGATCGCAACCCTGGTGCTTGCCTGCTTCGCCGTCATGTTCGGCACGCGGCACACCGATGCGACAGAGCACCAGGACGGACTGATCCTCGCCGTTTCGATGGAATCGCTGGTCAAGCTCGTCGCCTTCCTGACCGCCGGCATCTGCGTCATCTGGTTTCTCTTCGATGGGCCTGCCGACCTTTGGCGGAAAAGCGTGGACAACCAGTTGGTCAACGCAACCCTCAACTACAAGACGCCGATCAGCCGTTGGATCACGCTGATACTGCTGTCGGCTATTGCGATCATCATGCTACCGCGCCAGTTTCACGTCACCGTCGTCGAAAACCGCTCGGCAAAACAGCTGCGGCTCGCCGGCTATCTCTTTCCGCTCTATCTCATTGCCATCAATCTCTTCGTGCTGCCGGTGGCGATTGGCGGCCTGCTGACCTTCGGCGGCGCAGGCAATGCCGACTTTTACGTGCTGTCCCTGCCGCTTGCCGGGCAGATGCAGATCGTTTCGCTGATCACCTTCATCGGCGGCTTTTCGGCGGCGACCGCAATGGTCATCGTCGATTCCGTTGCGCTTTCCATCATGGTGTCGAACGACATCATCATGCCGATCTTCCTGCGCCGGAAGCTTGCCGGACGCAGCGGCCAGCGCGATGACTTCGCGAAAAGCCTGCTCAACATCCGCCGCAGCGCTATCTTCGCCGTCCTGCTGCTCGGCTATGCCTATTACCGCTCGACCGACAGCACGACCGGCCTTGCCTCGATCGGCCTTTTGTCCTTCGCCGCGATCGCACAGATCGCACCCGCCTTCTTCGGCGGACTTATCTGGCGGCGGGCCAATGCACGCGGCGCCATTCTCGGCCTCACGTCGGGTTTCGTCATCTGGTTCTACCTGCTCTTTCTGCCTTCGCTCGGCGGGCCGGATTATTCCTATGTCGCGACCGCCTTCCTCAGCTTCATCTTTCCGGGCACGGCGCTTTTTGCAGCAGCCGATGCCGATCCACTCGTCAATGCCACAGCGATGAGCCTGCTTATCAATACCGGCTTCTTCATCGTCGGCTCGATGACGCGCAACGCCCGTCCGCTGGAGCGCATCCAGGCAGGCATCTTCGTGAAGGGGCAGTCGCGCTCGCAGTTTGCGACCCGCGGATGGAAGACCCGCATCAGCGTCGGCGACCTGAAAACAGCAATCTCGCGCTATCTCGGCGAAGAGCGCATGCAGCGATCGCTTACAACATACGAGCAGAATTCCGGGCGCAAGCTGGAGGACGACCAGCCAGCCGACATGGCGCTCATCCACTTCACCGAACAACTGCTCGGCAGCGCCATCGGATCCTCCTCCGCGCGGTTGGTGCTTTCGCTGATCTTGCAGAAGACCGAGGACGCATCCGCCGACACGGCATGGCTGCTCGACCAGGCAAGCGAGGCGCTGCAGTATAACCAGGACATGCTGCAGACGGCGCTTTCGCAGATGGACCAGGGCATTGCCGTCTTCGACAGCTCCAACCAGCTGACGATCTGGAACCGGCGCTTCCGCCAGCTTCTCGACCTGCCGGAGGATGTCGGCCGTGTCGGCTTTCCGCTTTCGGAAATCGTGGCGATCTTGAGCCAGCGCGGTGACGTTCCAGCCGCCGAACTCAGCCAGACGGTGCGGCATTTCCTGACGCTCGACAAACCCTTCTCGCTCGTTCTCGGCGGCGGCGCACGGATCATCGAAGTGCGGTCCAACGCTATGCCGGACAAGGGCATCGTGGCGACCTTTACCGACATTACCCAGCGTGTTGCGGCCGACCAGGCACTGAAGCAGGCAAACGAGACGCTGGAGCAGCGCGTTGCCGAGCGAACGGCGGAGCTCACGCGAGTGAACCGCGAACTCGGCGAGGCGCGAGCGGCCGCCGATGAAGCGAACATCGGCAAGACCCGCTTCTTTGCCGCCGCCGGCCACGACATCCTGCAACCGCTGAATGCGGCGCGGCTTTACTCCTCCGCCCTCGTCGAGCGCATCGCGCAGTCCGAAAACGGGCCGATCGTGCGCAATATCGATTCTGCCCTGGAATCGGTCGAAACCATTCTGGGGGCCGTTCTCGACATCTCGCGGCTTGATACGGGTGCGATGCGGCCGCGCCTGACATCCGTGCCGCTGGCCGGCCTGCTGGAGCGCATCGAGACCGATTTTGCGCCGATTGCCCGGGCGAAGAAGCTGAAGCTTGTCGTGATGCCGACATCGCTGCGGGTCCGCTCCGATCCCAACCTGCTGCGGCGCCTCGTGCAGAACCTTGTTTCCAACGCCATCAAATATACGTTGACCGGCAAGGTGCTGGTCGGCGCCCGGCGGCGGGGAAACCAGGTGGTGATCCAGGTGATGGATTCGGGCATCGGCATCCCGCCCTCGAAGTTCCGCACCGTCTTCAAGGAATTCGCGCGCCTCGACGAAGGCGCGAAAACGGCCTCCGGCCTCGGCCTCGGCCTTTCGATCGTCGACCGCATCGCCCGCGTCCTCAACCATCCGGTCGAGCTGCATTCGACGCACGGCAAGGGCACGGATTTCCGCATCGTCATGCCACTCGATGTTTCCAAGGCCGGTGCGGCACCGTCCTCGGCAGCGGCGACCGATCGGTTGCCGCAACCGCTCAAGGGATTAAGGATCCTTTGCATCGACAACGAGCCGAAGATCCTCGAAGGCATGCGGCTCTTGATTTCCGGGTGGGGTTGCGAGGTGGAGGCTATCGACTCCCTGGCCATGGCTTCGGGTTTCGATACGCGTCAGCCCGCGCCCGATCTCATCATCGCGGACTATCATCTCGGTGACGGGACCGGAATGTCCGCGATCTTAAGTTTGCGAAAGTGCTTCGGGACCGATCTCCCGGCGCTGCTGGTGACCGCCGACCGGACACCGGAGGTCAGGGTGGAGGCGGAGCGCCACGGCATCGCCATCCAGCACAAGCCGGTGCGCCCGGCCGCCCTTCGCGCCTTCATCACGCAGATTTCCGGGCTGAAGCGCGCAGCGGCGGAGTGATATAAAAGGCGCTTGGCGCAAACGAAAAAAAGGCCGGGCTAACCCGACCTTCCTGCCATCTCGACGAAACGTGCCAGTACATCCGTGGTCACGTTCCGGAGATGATATTCTCAAGCCTTGCGAGGCTCAGGCCGCCTGAAGACGGTCTGCCGACATCTTGCCCGAACGCTTGTCGGAAACGAGCTCGTAGGAAAGCTTCTGGCCTTCCTGGAGGTCGCGCATTCCGGCACGCTCGACAGCGGAGATGTGGACGAAAACGTCGGCTGCGCCGTCATCCGGCTGAATGAAGCCGAAGCCCTTGGTTGCGTTGAACCACTTAACGGTACCTGTGTTCATGACGATATCCTTTAAAATCGTACGTAGAAGATAACGCACCGGCCAAAGCCGACGCGCGATGAAGACCGATTTTGGAGGAAGTTCGCCAGGAACGGCACAAATGGCCGAAACAAAGTCCATCTAGCAAGATCGATGTGCAGGCATTTACGCGAAAATTGTCTCCAGCGCAAGGCGGAACGAGAAGGAGCGCAATTTTCGTTCCTGATGGGCAGTCATACGATACCGGGGTTCCTCACCCGTCCGGCACTTTCATGCGCCGGTTTCCTCATCCTCCGCATTGCGCATACGCGCTGTCGTTGGGTGCGAAATTTGACCGAAGACTCGTTTTATCTCGCGGGCACGATGCAGAACTGATTGCCCTGCGGGTCCTTCATCACCGTATAGCCTGGTTCCCTTCGCTGGACGCTGCCGCCTAGCGCGGTGATGCGTTCGATTGCGGCTGGAACATCATCGACGGCAATATCCAGATGGACCCGGTTGTTGCTGTAATCGCGCAGCGGGACGCGCTGGAAACAGAGCGACGGGCCGGGGCCGTCCACCATCACGGTCGGGTCCGTCTCCGGCGTAAACCCACGCTTCGCCAATCGGCTGATTTCGGCGTCGTCATAGGGACGGACCTGGTAGCCATCGAGAATTGCCGCCCAGAAGGCGGCGAGGCGCGAGGGGGTTTCAGCTTCGATGACGATTTCGGCGATAGTGGCCATGAAAGTCTCCTGGGAACGGGCGCGCCCCTTGCTGCGTCACCTTGAGCCTTGACAGACTAAACACAAATCATTGAGGCGGCTCACGCCACCTCCTTCTCCTTTGCATACGGATCAAACCGGCCATAAAACGTCTCGTCCTTCGCGGCCATGTCGTTCAGCAGCGACGTCGGCTTGAAATGCAATCCGTAAGAAGCGGCTAACGTTTCACACAATTCCACGAACTTCTTGGCGCCCATGCCGTCGATGTAGCTGAGCGCGCCGCCAGTATAAGGCGCGAAGCCGAAGCCGAGGATGGAGCCGACGTCGGCCTCGCGGGGGTCGGTGACGATGCCTTCTTCGACCGTGCGGGCGGCTTCGAGCGCGATGGTGACCAGGAAGCGCTGCTTGAGGGTGTTGACGTCCACGCCCTCTGCCTTCTTCTGCGGGTAGAAGGACTTCAGTTCGGGCCAGAGGGACTTCTTTGCGGGCTTCGCAGGGTAGTCGTAGAAGCCCTTGGAGTTCTTGCGGCCGAAGCGGCCTTCCTTTTCCACCATGCGGGAGACGAGCTCCATGTGGCGGGGGGCGATCGCCTTTTCGCCCAGGTCCGCGACCGTGGCCTTGAGGATCTTCAGCGACAGGTCGATGGCGACCTCGTCGTTCAGCGCCAAGGGGCCGACCGGCATGCCGGCCATCTTGGCGGCGTTCTCGATCATCGCAGGCGGCACGCCTTCGATGAGCATGTCATAGCTTTCGGCCATGTAGCGCAGCACGCAGCGATTGACGAAGAAGCCGCGGGTGTCGTTGACGACGATCGGCGTCTTCTTGATGGCGGCGACATAATCCAGCGCCACGGCGAGCGTATTGTCGCCGGTTTCCTTGCCGAGGATGACTTCGGTCAGCATCATCTTTTCCACCGGCGAGAAGAAGTGGATGCCGATGAAATTTTCCGGGCGTTTGGAATTTTTCGCCAGGCCGGTGATCGGCAGGGTCGAGGTGTTGGAGGCAAAAATCGCGCCTTCGGAGAGCACTTCCTCGACGGCTTCGATGACGTCCTTCTTGACCTCGCGATCTTCGAAGACGGCTTCGATGACGAGATTGGCGTCCTTCAGATCGGCGTAATCGGCAGATGGAGTGATGCGGGAGAGGATGGCGACACCCTCTTCCTGCGTAAGACGCCCCTTACCGATGGACTCCTTCACCAGGCCTTCGCCGGTCGCCTTGCCCTTGTTGGCCGCGTCCATATCGCGATCTATCAGGATGACGTCGATACCGGCGGCGGCCGTAACATAGGCGATCGAGGCGCCCATGAAGCCGGCGCCGACGACGCCGACTTTCTTCAGGTCGGTCTTGGGCACACCTGCCGGGCGGCGGGCCCCCTTGCCAAGCTCCTGCATCGAGATGAAGAGCGAGCGGATCATCGAGAAGGCTTCGGTGGTCTGCAGCACCTGCGTGAAATAGCGCTGCTCGATCTTCAGCGCCGTATCGAAAGGCACCTGCAGGCCTTCATAGACACATTTGAGGATGGCAAGCGCGCCCGGATAATTCCCGGCGGTCTCGCGGCGCAAGATCGCGGGAGCGGCCGGCCAGAGCTGTGCGGAGGCAGGCGTCCAGATGCCGCCGCCGGGCGCCTTGAAGCCTTTCTCATCCCAAGGAGCGACGGGCTTCAGGCCATCCTTGATCATCTGCTTGGCAGCCGGGATGAGCTGGTCCGGCTCGACCACCTGATGCACGAGATTCATTGCCTTGGCGCGGGAGGCAGAGAGCGACTGACCGGTCGTCATCATCTGCAGGGCGGACTGGGCATCGGCCAGGCGCGCGACGCGCTGCGTGCCGCCGGCCCCGGGGAAAATGCCGACCTTGACCTCAGGCAGCGCGATCTTCACCGACTTGGCATTGGAGGCGACGCGGCCATGGCAGGCGAGCGACATTTCCAAGGCACCGCCCATGCAGGTGCCGTTGATCGCCGAGACCCAGGGCTTGCCGCAGGTTTCGAGCTTGCGGAAGAGGCCGGTCATGCGGCCGACGAGATCGAACAGTTTCTGCGCAGCGGTTTGCGGGTTTGCAGCCTTCTCCTGCTGGTAGAGGGTAAACATCGACTTGATCATCGACAGGTCCGCGCCACCGGAGAAGGTGGACTTGCCGGAGGTGATGACGACGCCCTTGACGGCGGTATCGGCAACCGTGGCGTCGACGATGGCGTTCAGCTCGTCCATTACCTCTTCGGTGAAGACGTTCATGGACTTGCCGGGCATATCCCAGGTGACGAGCGCAATGCCGTCGGCGTCGGTTCTAACGGTGAAGTTCTTATAGGTATTCATGGCGGGACTCCTCTCCCTTGAAATCTCTTCCAGCAGTGCGACCTTGTACGGCCCCTTTCTTTGCCGTCATGGTCGGCCTTGACCTGACCATCCAGCCCTTAGGCGGTGTATCCTCCGGTCAAGCCCGAGGATGACGGACATAAGCGAGCAGGCCGCCCCAAAGGTTCTCCGCGACTAAACTCTCTCGACCACCGTCGCCGTGCCCATGCCGGCGCCGATGCACAGCGTGACGAGCGCGGTATTGAGATCGCGGCGCTCTAGCTCGTCCAACACGGTGCCGAGGATCATCGCGCCCGTGGCGCCGAGCGGGTGGCCCATGGCGATGGCGCCGCCATTGACGTTCATCCGGTCGTGCGAAATGTCGAAAGCCTGCATGTAGCGCAGCACGACGGCGGCGAAGGCTTCGTTGAGTTCGAAGAGATCGATGTCTGAAAGCTGCATGCCGGTGCGCTTCAGCAGCTTTTCCGTGACGTCGACGGGGCCGGTCAGCATCAGCGCCGGGTCGGAGCCGATATTGGCAAAGGCCTTGATGCGGCCGCGGGGTTTGAGGCCCATCGTTTCGCCGCCGGCCTTGGAGCCGAGCAGCACGGCAGCGGCGCCATCGACGATACCCGAGGAATTGCCGGCGTGATGGACGTAGTTGATGCGCTCGACCTCCGGATGGGCCTGGATGCCGACAGCCTCGAAGCCGCCCATTTCGCCTGGCATCTGGAAGGACGGATTGAGGGAGGCCAACGCCTGCATATCGGTGCCGGGGCGCATGTGCTCGTCATGGGCAAGGATCGTCAGGCCGTTCTGGTCCTTCACCGGAATGACCGAATTCTTGAAGTAGCCCTTTTCCCACGCATTGGCAGCGCGCTTCTGGCTTTCGACGGCATAGGCGTCGACGTCGTCGCGGGAGAAGCCGTATTTGGTGGCGATGAGATCGGCCGAGACGCCCTGCGGCATGAAATAGGCGGGGAAATTGACCGACGGGTCCATGAACCAGGCGCCGCCGGACATGCCGAGGCCGACGCGTGACATGCTTTCGACGCCGCCGGAAATCACGATGTCATCGGCCCCTTGCGAAATCTTGCCGGCCGCAAGGTTTACGGCATCGAGGCCGGAGGCGCAGAAGCGGGAGATCTGGATGCCGGGGGCGTGCGTCGAATAGCCGGCCTCGAAGGCTGCGGCCTTGGGAATGACGGCGCCGGCGTCCATCACCGGGTCGACGCAGCCCATGATGATGTCGTCGACCGTCTTCGTGTCGAGCCCGTTGCGGTCGCGGATCGCCTCCAGCGTCTTGGCGGCGAGGCGGACGGAGGGCACCTCGTGCAGCGAGCCATCCTTCTTGCCGCGGCCGCGCGGCGTGCGGACGTGATCGTAAATGAAAACCTCGGTCATTGTCTCATCTCCCTATCGGCCGGGTGGCCGTTGAATTCCGTGTCTTCCCTTCCCCCAAGCAGGGAGAAGTACCGAACAAGCGAGGCGATAAGGGTCCCCGGCAAAGCCGGAGCCAGAAGAAAGCCACGCCTGAGGCGCGCTCCCTCATCCGGCCCTTCGGGCTACCATCTCCCCGGCGGGGAGAAGGGGCAACCCAAATCAAAACGCCTCGGCGGGCAAGGTCATCATCGTCTCGGCGCCTGTCTCGATGCGAGCCTTGCGCAGTGCGGTTTCCGGCATGATGCGCTCCATGAAGAAGCGGGCGGTCACAAGCTTGTTCCTGAGATAGCTTTCGCGCGGCGAATCGCCGCTCGCAAGGCCATCCTCTGCGGCTTTCGCCATCTTCGCCCACATATAGCCGAGAACGACGAGGCCGAAGAGATGCATGTAGTCCGTCGAGCCGGCACCGGCATTGTCGGGCTTTGCCATCGCATGCTGCATGAACCACATGGTCGCCGCCTGCACGTCGTTCAAGCCCTTCTTCAGGTTCTTGGTGAAGAAGGTCATCTTCTCGTCGTTGCGGTTCTCCTCGCAGAAATCGCCGATCTCCTTGAAGAGCGCCATGACGGCGCGGCCGCCGTTGAGACCCAGCTTGCGGCCGACGAGATCGAGCGCCTGGATGCCGTTGGCACCTTCGTAGATCATCGCGATACGGGCGTCGCGCACGTACTGGCTCATGCCATGCTCTTCGATATACCCGTGACCGCCGAAGATCTGCTGGGCCATGACGGCGTGATCAAAGCCCTTGTCGGTCATCACGCCCTTGAGGATCGGGGTGACGAGGCCGAGGATGTCATCTGCCGTCTGGCGCTCGGCATCGCTCGCGGCGCGGTGGGCGATGTCGGATTTCAGCGCTGTCCAGAGGAGGAACGCACGGCCGGCCTCGTTGAAGGCGCGGATGGTCATCAGCGTTCGGCGGATATCGGGATGGACGATGATCGGATCAGCCTTCTTTTCCGGCGCCTTCGGGCCGGAGAGCGAACGGCCCTGGATGCGCTCGCGGGCGTAGTTCACAGCGTTCTGATAGGCAATTTCCGAGATCGAGAGGCCCTGCAGGCCGACGCCGAGGCGAGCCTCGTTCATCATCACGAACATGGCGTTCAGGCCGCGGTTTTCCGCGCCGATCAGGAAGCCGGTCGCCTCGTCGTAATTCATGACGCAGGTAGCATTGCCGTGAATGCCCATCTTGTGCTCGATCGCGCCGCAGGAGACGGCATTGCGGTCGCCCGGCGTGCCGTCGGCATTGACGAGGAACTTCGGCACGATGAAGAGCGAGATGCCCTTGGTGCCTTCCGGCGCACCCTCGATGCGGGCGAGCACCAGATGGACGATATTGTCCGTCATGTCGTGCTCGCCGGCGGAGATGAAGATCTTCTGGCCGGAAATCTTGTAGCTGCCGTCACCCTGCGGCACAGCCTTGGTGCGAAGCAGGCCTAGATCGGTGCCGCAATGCGGTTCGGTGAGGTTCATGGTGCCCGACCATTCGCCGGCAACCATCTTTGGCAGATAGGCCTGCTTCTGCTCGTCCGACCCGTGGACGAGAATCGCCGCAATGGCGCCTTGCGTCAGCCCCGGATACATCATCAGCGACATGTTCGCCGCGGAGGTATATTCGCCAACGGCGGCATGCAGCGTGTAGGGAAGGCCCTGGCCGCCGAATTCCTCCGGTACGGCAAGACCGATCCAGCCCCCTTCGCAATAGGTCTTGTAGGCCCCCCTGAAGCCCTTCGGCGTCGTGACCGAACCGTCGTCCGCCCGCCTGCAGCCTTCCTGATCGCCGGAATAATTCAGCGGGAAGAGCACTTCCTCTGCCACCTTTGCCGCCTCGCCCAGAATGGCCGCGATCATGTCCGGCGTTGCATCGGCAAAACCCGGCAGATTATTGTAGCGCTCGATGCCCAGCACGTCGTTCAGCACGAAGAGCGTGTCATTAACCGGAGCCTTGTAGACTGGCATTGTTCGAATTCCTCCAATTCGGCAACCGGACGGGACCGGCATTTGAGAGTCTCTTACAAAATATTGACGTTTGCGTAAACGTCAAATCTTGCATGCGGGCAAATTTGTGGGAAAGAATCTTTGCGCCTGTCGGAGGACCTCCGCCTGAAACGTCCTTGGGCTGTCAACCATTGTCAGCACATAGACGAGGAGACTATCCAATGACCAAGGTCAGCACGAATATCTGGTTCGAAAAGGACGCAAAGGAAGCCGTCGAATTTTATGTCTCGATGGTGCCTAATTCTTCCATCCGGCGCACGACCGTGGTTCCCGCGGATACGCCGAGCGGGCCGGAGGGCAGCTGCAAGGTTATCGAGTTCAGACTTGGCGATCAGGAGTTCACGGCGCTGGAGGCCGGGCCGCTCGATCCGCTCAATCATTCCTTCTCGATCGTCGTCGCATGCGAGACGCAGGCCGAGATCGACCGGCTCTGGGATGGCTTCCTGCAGAACGGCGGCGTGGCGGAGGCATGCGGCTGGCTGAAGGACCGCTGGGGGCTTTCCTGGCAGGTGGTGCCGCGCGTGCTCGGCGAAATGATGGCCGACCCGGACCGGGCCAAGGCGCGACGCATGACCGAAGTCATGCTGCAGATGGTCAAACTCGATATCCCCAAGCTTGAAGCGGCATTTCGTGGCTAAGCGGGATGCCGGATGGTTCAGGCGGAGCCGAAGTTCCACCTGCTGCTCTATCGCGCAAATTTCTTCGCGCCCGCAACGCAGGCCACGACGGCCAGCGTAACCGCAAACATGCTTAGGCTCACCTTCTCATGAAGCAGCACAGCTGCAAGCGCCAGGCTGAAGAAGGGCTGCAGCAATTGCAGCTGGCCGACGGCAGCGATTCCGCCGAGCGCAAGGCCGCGATACCAGAATATGAAGCCGATCAGCATGCTGAAGAGAGAGACATAAGCAAGACCGATCCAAGACGTGCTTGCTGCATCCGGGAAGGACGGCGGCATGACGACGAGTGACAGCACGAGCATGACCGGCAGCGAGAGAACGAGCGCCCAGGAAATAACCTGCCAGCCGCCCAGCTTGCGCGACAGCCGACCCCCTTCCGCATATCCCAGCCCACAGACGATGACCGCCGCGAGCATCAAGAGATCGCCGACCGAGGATGCGGCATCCTCGCGCATCAGTGCAAAGCCCGCGACTATGGCGCTGCCGAGGCAGGAAAACAGCCAGAAGACCGGACGTGGGCGCTCGCCGCCGCGCAGCACGCCGAAGACGGCGGTCGCCAATGGCAGAAGGCCGATGAAAACTGTCGAGTGAGCCGAAGTGATGTGCTTCAACGCAAATGCGGTGAGCAGCGGAAAGCCGATAACCACGCCCAGCGACACCACAAGCAGCGAGAGAAGATCGGCGCGGCCAGGACGCTTTTCGCGAAAGGCGAGCAGCAAGCATAAGGCAAGCATGCCAGCGATCGCGGCGCGGGCGACGGTCAGGAACAGCGGATCGAAATTTGCGACCGCAACGCGCGTCGCCGGAAGCGATCCGCTGAAGATCAACACTCCCAGAAAACCGTTGATCCAGCCGCCTGTCCTGTCCATCGCCATGCTCCTGCGTTGTCATCGCTATCGACCGCAAGGGCTGGAACCACCAGAGACAGTGCTATACAATCAAAACAAACTGTTATGGATACGGATACAGTACAGATGGATCAACAGTCGATGAAGCGCGAGAGCGGCGGCAAGCGCATAGAAGCCGTCATGGCGGAAATCCGCAGCCGGATCGCAGCTCGCGGGCTCGTGCCGGGATCCCGCCTGCCCTCGGTGCGCGCCTTTGCCAGAACGATGCAGGTCTCGCCTTCGACTGTCGTGGAAGCCTATGAACGGCTGGCCGGCGAAGGCCTGATCCGTTCACGGCCGGGTTCCGGCTTCTACGTTTCGAGCCCGCTTGCGCCGCTTACGCTTTCCGAGATCGGGCCGAAGCTCGATCGGGCGATCGATCCATTGTGGGTCTACCGACAGTCGCTGGAAGACGCGCCCGAACTCCTGAAGCCCGGATGCGGCTGGCTGCCGGCAAGCTGGATGCCGGAGATAGCAATACGGAAGGCGCTTCGCGCGATCTCCCGCGGCGAAGGGCGCGTACTTGCAGATTATGGAACGCCGCTTGGGCTACCACAGCTTAGGCAACTGCTCTCGCGCCGCATGGGTGAGCGCGGCATTGCAGCAGCTCCCGACCACATCATTCTTACCGAGTCGGGCACGCAGGCGATCGACCTTCTGTGCCGCTTTCTGATCGAGCCAGGTGATGGCGTATTGGTGGACGATCCCTGCTATTTCAATTTCCATGCACTGTTGCGCGCTCACCGTGCGAACGCCATTGGCGTTCCGATGACGCCCAGCGGGCCGGATATCGAGGCATTCGAGCGGGCGATCGATGAGCACCGGCCGCGGCTCTACATCACCAACTCGTCAATCCATAACCCGACAGGCGCGACGTGTTCACCTGTTGTCGCACACCGCCTGCTGCAAGTTGCCGAGCGCGCCGGCCTGACAATCATCGAAGACGATATCTTCGCCGATCTCGAGGATGAGCCGGCTCCTCGTCTCGCCGCATTCGACGGACTGGAGCGTGTGGTCCATATCGGCAGCTTCTCCAAGACGCTTTCCGCCTCTGTCCGTTGCGGCTTCATAGCCGCGAGACCAGATTGGATCGAGCCGCTCACCGACCTCAAGATGGCGACAAGCATCGGCGGCGGGCGGCTCTCGTCCGAGCTGATCCTGCTGCTTTTGAAGGACGGCAGCTACCGCAAGCATCTGGACGCACTGCGCGTTCGCCTTTCAAGAGCGATGGACGAGACGGCAGCCCGCCTTGCGCCGCTCGGCATCACGCCATGGATAAGGCCGCAGGCGGGCATGTTTGTCTGGTGCAAGCTGCCGGACGGCGTAGACGCTGCCGATATCGCCCATGCCTGCCTTGCCGACAACGTCGTCTTAGCGCCGGGCAATGCCTTCAGTCTGTCGCAGACAGCACGTGGTTTCATGCGCTTCAACGTCGCCCAGTCGGATGATCGAAGGATATTCCGGTCGCTGGAGAG
>NZ_JABEPH010000087.1:0-18410 GCF_013004495.1 Rhizobium sp. SEMIA 4085 | reverse complement strand
GGTCACGATCATCGATGACATGAATGGTCTTGCAAGGCGCATCACCGAGATCAATCCCGATGTCATCGTCATCGATCTCGAAAACCCCAATCGCGACATGCTGGAGAGCATTTTCCAGATATCGCGTGCGGTGAAGAGGCCCATCGCCATGTTCGTGGACAAGTCCGATGAAGCCTCGATCGAGGCAGCGGTCGAGGCAGGGGTTTCCGCATATATCGTTGATGGCCTGAAGCAGGAACGCGTCCGACCCATCCTCAAGATGGCGATCAGTCGTTTCAATGCGTTTGCGCGCTTGAGCCGAGAACTGGAAGAAACACGCGGCGAGTTGGAAAAACGCAAACTGATCGATCGCGCCAAGGGGTTGCTGATGCGCACCCGCGGGTTGTCGGAAGAGGAAGCCTACGCGCTATTGCGGCGCACAGCTATGAACCAGAACAGGAAAGTCGTCGAGATCGCTCAAAGCCTCGTCACCGCGGCAAACCTGCTTGATCCTGGAGCGGACGCATGAGGAACCGGCATGACATCACCGCGGGCTTCGTGCCGCTTCTCGACAGCGCGCTGCTCGTCGTCGCCAAAGAGAAGGGCTTTGCTGAAGCCCAGGAAGTGGCCCTCACGCTCGTGCGGGAGCGATCCTGGGCAACGATCAGGGACAGGCTAGCGGTCGGCCATTTCGAAGTCGCTCATATTCTTGCCCCCATGCCGATCGCCTGCAATTTTGGTCTCATGGCGCCCGCGCCGCGCATGATCGTGCCCATGGCGCTTGGGCTTGGCGGGAATGCCGTCACCGTTTCGGGCGCCTTGTGGCGGGAAATGGCCGACGATGGCGCAGCCGATGCGCTTGACGCGCGCTCAAGCGGTGCGGCGCTAAAAAAAGTGATTTCGCAGCGGGCAGGCGACAGGCTTCGTTTCGGTATCGTACACCCCTATTCCGGACATAACTACGAACTGCGCTACTGGCTTTCTGGAAGCGGCATCGATCCGGACCGCGAGATCGAGATCGTGACCCTTCCGCCGCAGGATATGGGTGACGCGCTGAGGTCCGGTCTGATTGACGGCTATTGCGCTGGAGAACCGTGGAATACCTTCGGCGTCCTCAAACGCGGCGCGCACCTTGCAACCGTCAAGGCAGCGATCTGGAAATCCAGTCCCGAAAAGGTGCTGGGCGTGAACAGTCGCTGGGGCGATAGCCATCCTGACGCACTCGTGGCCCTCCTGCGAGCGCTTTACAATGCCTCACTGTGGTGCGCCGACCCCGCCAATCATGAAGAGCTTGCCCTATTGCTTTCCGGTCCGGCCTATATCAACAGTCCGGCAGAGTGGCTGCGTCCATCCGTCACCGGCGTGCTTAAAGTTGGCCGCACCGCAACGCAGACGGTCAGCGACTTCTTTGTCCCGCACGCCAAGGCGGCGACGTTTCCATGGAAGAGCCACGCCCTTTGGTTCTACACGCAGATGGTCCGCTGGGGCCACGTCGATCACACCGCGGCCCACCAGAACGTGGCCGGCAACACCTACCGGCCGGATATCTACCGAAATGCTCTAAAGGCGCTCGGCGTGGCCATGCCGGCTGCAAGCTCGAAGGTTGAGGGTGCCTTGCGCGTGGAAACGCCAGTTGGCTCCAGCGGCACGATGACGCTCGGGCCGGATGGCTTTTTCGACGGCAATCTCTTTGATCCCGATTGCGTCGATGCCTATATTGCTGCTCAAAAGCAAGCATAGCATGACGCCTATTTTCTATGCATTGCATAATTTTTGACCGACGACACCGGCGGTCTCACCCTAGTCATCCTGACCAATAAGGCTGACTTGCCAAGAGAAAAGACGAAATTCGCCTGAATTTCGAATTGGCACGCCCCTTGCATAGATAATCACGAGGCCGAGAGGTCGCATATTTCGGCGTCCAAAGACGGGCGCCTCAGGCAAAGCCGCTGATCAGGATATGCCGCGCATTCGTGTGCGCGACCTGGCCAGCGGCTTTTTGTTTTAACTCTCAACGATGGATTGGCACGACATTGTCGGGCCCTGGAGAAGCCATGCCTTTTTCTGAGAAACCCCAGTTAATGTCTGCTGGCGAGCCAGCCAGAGCATTGTGGATTTCGACGGTCGCCTTCACCGTTTGCTTCGCCGTCTGGACGATCTTTGCGATTATAGGCGTTCGTATCAAACAGGAGCTCGGCCTCAACGAGGCAGAATTCGGATTGCTGGTGGGCACCCCTGTGTTGACCGGCTCGCTCGTCCGGATCGTGCTTGGCATATGGACGAGCCGCTACGGCGGTCGTCTGGTCTACACGCTCACCATGGTGGCAGCGGCCATGGCGACTTTCCTGCTCTCCTACGCAACAAGCTACACAGAAATGCTGATCGCAGGACTGGGGATCGGCCTTGCCGGTGGTTCCTTCGCAGTTGGTGTCGCATATGTCTCGCCGTTCTTTCCGCCAGAAAAGCAGGGAACCGCGCTCGGGATATTCGGCGCCGGCAATGTCGGAGCCGCGGTTACCAAGTTCGCGGCGCCCTTCGTGCTCATCGCCTGGGGATGGCAGGCGGTTGCTGAAATCTGGGCTCTCGTTCTTGTGGCGATGGCAATCGTCTTCTGGTTTTCGACCACCGACGACCCGGCCTTTCGCGACCGCCGCTGTCGCGGCGCCGCCTCAAAGAGCTTCCTCGAAGAATTCGCTCCGCTCAAGAACATCCAGGTCTGGCGTTTCTCGCTTTATTATTTTTTCGCCTTCGGCGGCTTTGTCGCCCTGTCTTTGTGGTTGCCGCGCTATCTGGTTGGCGTCTACGGATTCAATCTGGAAATCGCCGGCATGGTTGCTGCGGCCTATTCCGTGCCAGGCAGCATCTTTAGAGCATTCGGCGGCGTTCTATCCGACAAGAAGGGCGCAAGAAGCGTCATGTACGCGATGCTGGCCGTTTCCGCCGCCGCCACCCTCATCCTGTCTCTACCGGCTGCATCTCCATCGGGATCCGGGCCTGCGCTTGGTATTACGCCAGCAATCTTCATCATCGTCATCTTCGTGCTCGGTTTCTTCATGAGCCTCGGCAAAGCAGCCGTCTACAAGCACATTCCGGCCTACTATCCAGAAAGCGTCGGCGCAGTCGGCGGCGTCGTCGGGATGATGGGCGGCCTTGGCGGTTTCATCCTTCCGATCGCTTTCGGCCTGCTCAAGGACGTCACCGGCCTTTGGTCCAGCTGCTTCCTGCTGCTCTTTGCGATCGTCGTGACGTCGCTCATCTGGATGCACCTGTCCGTAAAGCACCTGTCACGCCAGGGGCACGCCGTGCCTGCAGTGGCGGCAACCTAATCTAAGGACTTGTAACTATGACAGAAAAACTCGTTATCATCGGCAACGGCATGGCGCCCGGGCGCATGCTCGAGCACCTGTTCGAAAAGGCCCCCGGCCAATACGAGGTCACAATCTTCAACGCCGAGCCGCGCGTCAATTATGACCGCATCATGCTCTCGCCTGTTCTTTCCGGAGAAAAGGACTATGAGCAGATCATCATTCACGGCGACGGCTGGTACATCAAGCACGGCATCACGCTCTACAAGGGCCACAAGATCGTAGCGATCGATCGGCACGCCAAGACCGTAACCTCCGACCACGGCGTCACCGAAAGCTACGACAAGCTGGTGATCGCCACCGGCTCCGTGCCCTTCATCATTCCGGTTCCCGGCAAGGATCTACCTGGCGTCATCACCTACCGCGACCTCGACGACGTGCAGGCAATGCTGCTTGCTGCCCAGTCACGCGAAAAGGCGATCGTCATCGGCGGCGGCCTGCTCGGTCTTGAGGCGGCAGCCGGCCTTGCCCAGCGTGGCATGGACGTGACCGTGCTGCATGTCATGCCGACGCTGATGGAGCGTCAGCTCGATCCTGCGGCCGGCTATCTGCTGCAAAGGGCAGTCGAGGAGCGCGGCATCAAGGTCATCACCAAGGCCAATACCAAGGCAATCATCGGTGATGGCAAGGTCGAGGGCATTGAGCTCGACGACGGACGGATCATTCCGGCAACGCTCGTCGTCATGGCCGTCGGCATCCGTCCGAATGTCGGCCTGGCGAAAGAGGCTGGCATCGCGGTCAATCGCGGCATCGTCGTCGATAACGGCATGCAGACCTCCGACGGCAGCATCATGGCGCTCGGCGAATGCGCAGAAGTCGGTGGGCAGGTCTACGGCCTCGTCGCTCCGCTCTACGAAATGGCCCGCGTTGCCGCCGCCCACCTGTGCGGCGACACCTCGGCCGCCTTCGTTCACTCCGATACCCCGACCAAGCTCAAGGTCACCGGCATCGAGCTCTACTCGCTTGGCGATTTCGCCGACGGCGACGACCGCGAGGAGATCGTCCTTCGCGACGCTTCGGCTGGTGTCTACAAGCGCCTGGTGCTGAAGGATAACAAGATCATCGGAACTGTGCTCTACGGCGAAACCGCAGACGGCGCCTGGTTCAACGATCTCAAGAAGAAGCAGACTGATATCTCCGAGATGCGCGAGACGCTGATCTTCGGACAGGCCTACCAGGGAGGGTCCCCGCTGGACCCTATGGCGGCCGTTGCAGCCTTGCCGGATGACGCGGAAATCTGTGGCTGCAACGGCGTATGTAAGGGCAAAATCACCTCGACGATCACGGCCAAGGGGCTGGCCTCGCTGGACGACGTGCGCGCCCACACAAAGGCGTCGGCGTCCTGCGGCTCCTGTACCGGCCTCGTTGAGCAATTGATGGCGCTGACGCTCGGCGATAGCTATAACCCTACCGCCGTGCAGCCGATGTGCACCTGCACCGAACTTGGCCATGACGACGTCCGGCGCCTGATCAAGGCCAAGGGGCTGAAGAGCATTCCTGCCATCATGCAGGAGCTGGAGTGGAAGACATCCTGCGGTTGCGCCAAGTGCCGTCCAGCGCTCAACTACTACCTCGTTTGCGACTGGCCGGACGAATATGCCGACGATTATCAGTCGCGCTTCATCAACGAGCGCGTCCACGCCAACATCCAGAAGGACGGCACCTATTCGGTGGTGCCGCGCATGTGGGGGGGTGTCACCAGCTCCAAGGAGCTGCGGGCCATCGCCGACGTGGTCGATAAGTTCGAAATCCCGATGGTGAAGGTCACCGGCGGCCAGCGCATCGACCTGCTCGGCGTCGAGAAAGAGGACCTTCCGGCCGTCTGGGCCGATCTCGGCAAGGCAGGCTTCGTCTCCGGTCAGGCCTATGCCAAGGGCCTGCGCACGGTAAAGACCTGTGTCGGCTCCGACTGGTGCCGCTTCGGCACGCAAGATTCAACCGGGCTCGGCATCCGCATTGAAAAGTTCATGTGGGGCTCTTGGACGCCGGCAAAGCTCAAGATGGCAGTCTCCGGATGTCCGCGCAACTGCGCGGAGGCGACCTGCAAGGATGTCGGCGTCATCTGCGTGGATTCCGGCTACGAAATTCATTTCGCCGGTGCGGCAGGTCTCGACATCAAGGGCACCGAGATCCTCGGTCTCGTCAAGACCGAGGACGAAGCGTTGGAGCATATCGTTGCACTGACGCAGATGTACCGCGAGCAGGCACGTTATCTCGAGCGCATTTACAAGTGGGCCAAGCGCATCGGCCTCGACGAGATCCGTCGCCAGATCATGGGCGATGCCGAAAAGCGCAAGGCCTATTTCGACCGCTTCGTGTTCAGTCAGAAATTCGCCCAGGTCGATCCCTGGTCGGAGCGTGTTTCCGGCAAGGATAAGCATGAGTTCAAGCCGATGGCGACCATCGGCTATCCGCAGGCTGCAGAGTAAGGAGATCAACATGAACTGGATTGCGATCGGTGATATCTCCGAGATCCCGCTGCGCGGTGCGCGCTGCGTGAAGACGCCGCAGGGCAAGATCGCCGTCTTCCGGACGGCTGAAAACGAAGTCTTCGCCATAGAAGATCACTGCCCCCACAAGGGCGGCCCCCTCAGCCAGGGAATCGTGCATGCCAAGGCGGTCACCTGCCCCCTGCACAACTGGGTCATCTCGCTCGAAACCGGCAAGGCGCTTGGCGCCGATGAGGGCGCGGTGCGGACCATTCCGGTCCGCAACCAGGACGGCGCCCTCTTCATTGCCCTCGAAAGCTTGATGATGGCGGCGGAATAGATGGCAGAAGAGATCAAGACGACCTGTCCCTACTGCGGCGTCGGCTGCGGGGTGATCGCCAAGATCGCAGATGACGGCAATGTGTCCGTCATGGGCGACCCGGACCATCCGGCCAATTTCGGGCGGCTGTGCTCGAAGGGTTCGGCGCTCGCCGAAACGATCGATCTCGACGGACGCCTATTGCATCCGGAGATCGCGGGACGGCGGGCCGGATGGGATGAGGCTCTTGATCTCGTGGCGCAGCGCTTTTTGGATGCCATTGCCGAGCACGGGCCTGACTCCGTCGCTTTTTATGTCTCCGGCCAGCTGCTGACCGAGGACTATTACGTCGCCAACAAGCTGATGAAGGGTTTCATCGGCTCGGCCAACATTGACACCAACTCGCGCCTTTGCATGTCATCTTCCGTCGCCGGCCACCGCCGCGCCTTCGGCGCCGATACGGTACCCGGGACCTATGAGGATCTCGAACTGGCCGATCTGGTCATCCTTACCGGGTCCAACCTTGCCTGGTGCCATCCGGTCATCTATCAGCGGCTGGCGGCCGCCAAGGCGGCGCGTCCCGGCATGAAGGTCGTCGTCATCGATCCGCGCCGGACGATGACTGCCGACATCGCAGATCTGCACCTAGCGATCCGGCCAGACAGCGATGTCGCTCTTTTCCTCGGCCTCTTCGAGCACCTGATCGCAAACAATGCCATCGACCAGAATTATGTCGCCGAACACACGAACGGCTTTGCCGAGGCTTTTGCATCCGCCTCTGGGGTCTCCTTCAACGAGGTACTGGAACTGACCGGCTTACCGGCAATGCAGCTTCGCGAGTTCTATCGCCTCTTCGCGGCGACCGAGAAGGCCGTCACCTGCTACAGCCAGGGCGTCAACCAATCCTCGTCCGGGACTGACAAGGTCAACGCCATCATCAATTGTCACCTCGCCACCGGACGCATCGGCAAGCCGGGCATGGGTCCCTTCTCGCTCACGGGCCAGCCGAACGCGATGGGCGGCCGTGAGGTTGGCGGCTTGGCAAACATGCTTGCCGCCCACATGGCGATTGAGAGCGCACAAGACCGCGATCGCGTGCAACGCTTCTGGCAGTCACCGGCGATTGCCGAAAGGCCGGGTCTGAAGGCCGTCGACATGTTCAAGGCAGTCGGCGACGGCCGCATCAAGGCGCTCTGGATCATGGCGACGAACCCGGTGGTCTCGCTGCCGGATGCCGATGCCGTTAAGGCCGCGATCAGGGCCTGCCCTTTCGTCGTCGTCTCGGATATCCTCAAGACGACCGACACCGCCCCCCATGCCCACCTATTGCTGCCTTCCCTTGGCTGGGGAGAGAAGAGCCGTACAGTCACCAATTCCGAACGCCGCATTTCGCGCCAGCGTTCCTTCATCGACGCCCCCGGCGATGCGCGCGCGGATTGGTGGCAATTGGCCGAGGTCGCACGCCGCATGGGTTTTGCCGACGCGTTCGCCTTTGCCTCTCCGTCAGACATTTTCAATGAGCACGCAGCGCTTTCCGCCTTCGAAAACCGTGGCAACCGCGATTTCGACATCGGCGCCTATGCCCGCATCGACAAGGCTGCCTACGACGCGATGACACCCTTTCAGTGGCCACAGCCCGTCGGCGACGATAGGACTGTGACCCGTTTCTTTGCGAAGGGCAGCTTTTTTCATCCCGATCGCAAGGCACGCTTCGTGCCGGTTGAGCCGCCCGCATCCGACCGCACCAGCGCCGACTATCCCTTCACGCTTAACACGGGACGTATCCGCGATCAGTGGCACACGATGACACGCACTGGCAAAAGTGCGCGCCTTTCCGCCCATATCGCCGAACCCTTTGCTGAACTACACCCCCGAGATGCGATGGAAATCGGTGTCGGTAATGCCGGTCTGGTCGAAATTGAAAGTCCGCAGGGAAAGGCCGTCGTGCGCGCGCTGATCACCGAACGCCAGGCCCGCGGCAGCATTTTCGTACCCATGCACTGGAACGATCAATTTGCCGCCAAGGCTCGCATCGACGCAGTGGTTGCCCCGCTCACCGATCCATTCTCCGGCCAGCCTGCCTCCAAGAACGTCGCAGTCGCCGCCCGGCCATTGAAGGCAGCCCGCTACGGCTTTGCAGTCTCGGCGAGCAAACCGCAAAGCCTTGCCGCCGCCTATTGGGCCCTGGCGAAAGCAGATGGCGGCTGGCGACTGGAACTCGCCTTCGACCACGCGGTCGAAGACTGGTGCGGCTGGTGCCGCAGCACTTTTGGTATTCCTGCTGAGATCGAGCCGCTCGGCTACGCGGATCGGCAATCTGGCGATCTGCGGCTCGCCTTCTTCAACGGCACGCGCCTGCTTGCTGCGCTGTTCCTGGCCCGCGAACCGGTCGCCGTCGCTCGCAGCTGGGCGATCTCACAGCTTGCCGCCGACCATGGCGACTTGCGCAAGCGCTTTGCTCTTGTCGCCGGCCGACCGGGCGCCGACAAGCCGGACCCAGGTGCGACGGTCTGTTCCTGCTTCGCCGTCGGCGTCAATCAGATCGTAGCGGCGGTCCGCGGCGGCTGCCGCAGCGTCGAGGCAGTCGGTAAAGAGCTCAACGCCGGCACCAACTGCGGCTCGTGCCGCGCCGAAATCAAGGGGATCATCGATGGATGTCTTGCAGCAGCCGCGGAATGACAATCCCGCCCGCATGGAGCCGCTTGCAAAGCTGCCCGTCTTCTGGGCGCTTGAAGGCAAGCGGTGCGTAGTGGCCGGCGGCTCCGACGCCTGCGCCTGGAAGGCGGAACTTCTTGCCGCCTGCGGCGCTCATGTCGAAATCTACGCCGAAACGCTGAGCGGCAGCTTCAAGGCGCTTCTCGCCCGCAATCTCGAGCACGCTGCGGCCAGACTGATCCATCATCCGGGGCACTGGCAAATGGACGATCTTGCCGGCGCTGCCATTGCAATTGCCGACTGCAACGACGAGATTGAAGCCAGGCGCTTCTTCGATGCGGCATGCGCGAGGGGCGTTCCGGTCAATGTCATCGACAAGCCGGATTTCTGCCAGTTCCAGTTCGGATCGATCGTCAACCGCTCCCCCGTCGTTGTCGCAATCTCGACGGATGGCGCAGCACCCATTCTTGCCCAGACCATCCGCCGCAAGATCGAGACCTTGCTCCCGCGCACGCTGAAATCCTGGGCTGGACTTGCCCAGTCGATACGCGGCAGGGTCAACGGCCTCCTTGAAACCGCTTCCGCGCGGCGACTTTTCTGGGAAAAATTCGCCGACATGGCCTTCGACAGCTCTGCTGTCAACCAGACCGAGGCGCAGCTTTTACTTGCTGCTCGAGGCTTGAAATCCACAACAAGCACAACCGGACGCGTCACGCTCGTCGGCGCAGGCCCTGGCGATGCCGAGCTTCTGACGCTGAAGGCGGTTCGCGCGCTGCAGGCCGCCGACGTTATCCTTTTCGATGATCTCGTTTCCGCCGAAGTGCTGGAACTCGCGCGCCGCGAGGCCAAGCGCATGCTGGTCGGCAAACGCGGCGGCCGCACCAGCTGCCGCCAGGAAGACATCAACGCGATGATGGTAAAACTCGCAAAGGCGGGCAAGCGCGTCGTCCGCCTCAAGGCCGGCGATCCCATGATCTTCGGCCGCGCCGGCGAAGAGATCGCTCATCTTGATTGCGAGAACATTCCGGTCGACGTCATTCCCGGCATCACGGCAGCAAGCGCTATGGCCTCACGCCTCGGCATCTCCCTCACCCATCGCGAGCATGCCCAGTCTGTACGCTTCATCACTGGCCATTCCCGCCATGGCGGATTGCCGATGGATGTCGATTGGACCACCGCTGCCGATCCGCATACGACCACCGTCTTTTATATGGGCGGGAGAACCGCGCCGCTCATTGCCGACCGGCTGATCGCCGAAGGCCTGTCGCCCGAAACGCCAGCCGTCATCATGAGCGATGTGAGCCGCACGACGCAGCGACAGTGGCACGGGAACCTTGCAGGCCTTGCCGAAGGCATCAGCGAGATCGGCACCGAAAACCCCGTCCTGATCGCAGTCGGTGACGTTTTGGCCGCCCGGCAACACGCCGTGCACACAGCGCCTTTGTCCGCCGCTGCGTCCTGATAGGTGATTTTCAATTACCGCGACCGCAAAGATCTGTTCTTACGCATAAAGGAGAGCGAGATTCCGCGTTGGGTTTCCTTCGAAATAATCTCGCAAAATGGTTTATAAATAAGCGGTTCGGCAGACTTCTGAAACAAATGGTTCAAGGTGAAGTCGCAACTGCTGCAGGATCGTCATTGACCCATTTGGTTGCAAATTTTCTCGGCGACTTTGCTCATAACGGCAAGGAGCATCAGCGTTGCCCAGAACTAAATTAAGCTCTTCCTGTTGACCAACGAGGGCATCAGCAGAAGATGCTCTGGATCGCTGCGACCCTCGATCCTGGACAAAAGGGTTCGCGTCGCTGCTTCACCGAGCTCCCTGCCCGACTGGTCGATGCTTGCCAGATTGACCAGGCTGAGAGCTGCGGTCGTCGAATTGTCATAGCCCACGACCGCCAGGTCTTCGGGTATCCGCACGCCCATTTCCGCGGCTGCGCTCAAAAGCGTAATCGCATCAAGATCGCTCCAGCAGAAGACGCCACGAGGCCGATCACTTCGCGCCAGGAACACCCGCATTGCCTCCTCGCGCTTAGGGGAATGGACAGGAATGTGGCTGATCGGTGCTGAGGAGCCCAGTCCGGCACGCAGCATGGCGCGCCGATATCCGATTTCACGCTGGCGCACGACGGAGACCTTGTGACCTTCGCGGGCTCCCAGGCTGAGCATTTCGATGTCGCGATAACCACACTTCAGCAATGCCTCTACCGCTATCTCTGCCCCTCGCTGGTCATCGGTGTTGACCGTGTCGAAGGTCTTTGCTTTCGGATCATGATAACCGACCGCCACGATCGGAACTTGTGCCGCAAATTCTGCAATGATCTCGGTAGGAAGGCGCGGAGCGACGAGGATGAGCCCATCCATCTTATAGTCGATCATAGATTCGATGAGAGAGGTCTCCAGTTGCATGCGGCCCTCGCCGACGCCGATCATTGCCTGGTAGTGCGACGGCGCCAGAACGCCGTTCACGCCGTCGATGACTTCGGGCAGGAAGGGATTGCGTATATCGACAAGGAGCAGCCCGATCGTGAACGTACGACCGCGCAGGCCGCGTGCGGTCCTTGACGGTCGATAACCCAGTTCTTCAATCGACCCGGTCACCTTGGCGCGAAGGTTCTCGCTCACACCATATGCATTTCGCATGACCTTCGAAACCGCCGCGACAGATACGCCTGCATGCGCAGCAACCGTCCGTATCGTCACACGATCGCGCTTTGCAGGCTTCGACTTCTCTTTGATTGGCATGAAATCCTCAGATTCGATCTGCAGGCCCTTAAGGCTCACCAAATCACCATGGCAGACCGGTTGCAAAATATCTATTGCACTTCTGAAAAAAATGTAGAACGTTATACGAAGAACGTTCTACAAAAGATGTGGGGGATCTGATGAATTTTCAGCCGATGGCGGCCAGCGACAATCTCGTTTCACGAGACTGGACCAGCGATATGATCGCGCCGCTGTCGGATCGCGGCCAGGGAACGGCCGCAAGTTTTGTCGCCAAGACGTTCAACTGCGATTGCGTAGAGACGCCGGCCGAACTCTTCATTTCAGCACTCGGCCTTTATCGCTGCTTCATCAATGGCAAACGGGTCGGCAATGACCTCCTGACACCCGGCTGGACCAGCTACGATCATCGCCTGGCCTTTCAGCACTATGACGTCTCGGACCTCGTCAAGCCTGGCCAGAATCGCATCGAGATCTGGCTTGCGGACGGATGGTACCGGTCTCCGCTCATGTGGGGTCAAAAGGCCATTCCCAATTGCTGGGGCGACCAAACGGCGGCCATTGCAGACCTGGTCGGGCCGAATGGCGTCATTGTCTCAACCGATACCACGTGGCAGAGCGGGCTGCTGCCGATCCGCAAATCCGGCATCTATTTCGGCGAGATCTATGATGCGCGCGAAGAAAAGCTTGCCGACACTCACGGCACCGTGAGGCTGCCATTCGACAAGGCATTGCTCGTCGCGCACGAAACGGCGCCGGTTCGTGAATTGCCGCCGATCGCTCCGATTGATAGTTGGACCGACGCGGAAGGGCGAACGATCTACGACTTCGGCCAGAACATCGGCGGCTATGTGCGCTATACGGTCCGCGGGCCAGCAGGCGCCGAAATTCGCGTGGAACATTCGGAAGTCCTGGGGCCTGGCCGTCACTTCGACAACCGCAACTATCGCACCGCACAAGCCCACACGATCTATACGCTTTGCGGAGACGGCGAACAGACCTACGCGCCACACTTCAGCTTTCAAGGCTTCCGCTATGCCAGAGTGACGGCTACGGGCGACGCACGTATCTTGGCGATCTCGTCGGTTCCGATCTCCTCCGTGCCCAATCTGACTGGCGGCTTCCAGTCGGGCAACGCGCTCGTCAACCGGCTTGTCCAGAACACGATCTGGTCACAGCGCGCCAATTTCATCGAGGTCCCGACCGATTGCCCCCAGCGCGACGAGCGCCTCGGCTGGACAGGCGACGCTCAGGTGTTTGCTGCAACAGCCTGCTGGCTGACGGACAGCCAGGCCTTCTTCCGGAAATATCTGCGCGATGTGATGGCCGATCAACGTGAGGATGGTGCCATTTCCCACTTTTCGCCCGACCCGACACGCCTGCATCCGAAGAACTTCCCGGGATTTGCCGGTTCGACCGGCTGGGGCGACGCCATCGTCGTGATCCCCTGGGTTCTTTACACGCATTACGACGATCGGGCAGTTCTTTGCGAATGCCTGAATGCGATGGTGCGCTGGGTCGACTTCGTCTGGTCGATATCGGACGGCCCGATCGTGCGCCCGCCGTCCCGCTGGGGCGACCGCGGCTTCACATTCGGAGACTGGCTGCAACCGATCGGCGACAACCGGAAGCCGCGCCCGACAGTTGCCGACGATTGCGCTGCAACACTCTACCACTTCATCTCCACCGACTTGCTGGCGAAGATCGCAGCGATCCTCGGCAACCAGGCTCTGGAGGCGCGCATGAAGCGCCGTGCTGCCGAAATTCGACAGGCGTTTGCGCACGAATTCATCGCACCATCCGGACGCATGGCACATAACGACCAGACGTCTTACGCGCTGGCCTTCCTATACGACCTGATCCCAGCTGCGCACCATGAGGCTGCCAAGCAGCACTTCAGACAGGTGATCATCGATGCGGACTACAAGATCGGCACGGGTTTCATAGGCACCCCCGCCCTGCTGCCAGCTTTGACGAAGCTCGGAATGGACGACCTTGCCGAAAAGGTGTTCCTGCAGGAGGAGGTTCCGGGCTGGCTCTATCAGGTGTCCAAGGGCGCAACCACGATCTGGGAGCGCTGGGATTCAATGGCGCCGGACGGCACTATCTACGAGCCTGACATGAACAGCTACAATCACTATGCCTATGGCGCCGTGTGCCAATGGCTGTTTGAGAGCGTCGCGGGCATCTCGCCAAGCCGAAGCGCACCTGGTTTTTCCGAGGTCATCGTCGATCCGGCGCCGATTGCCGCGCTCTCGCCCGTCACCGCCTATCATGACGTGCGTCAAGGTCGAATTGAAGCTCAATGGGAGTGCCGCGGCAACAGGGTCACCTATAACGTGACGCTTCCAGAAGGCTGCGTCGGTCGATTCCGGCCCGGACGACGGCATCAGAACCCGCTGCTTAACGGCGAGCCTGTCATGGGGGAGGCCGTCCTTCGAGCAGGAACACATGAGCTGATCTTTTCTCTTCCCCATCTTTGAGGAGCATACCTGCCACCGTCAAACCGTTCAGAGGAGGAACGTCATGGCAAACCGCATCAAAGTCATTCTTGCCGGTGCGTCGGCACTCGTAGCGCTGGTTGCCGCAGGGCCGTCAGAGGCAGAAACGACCCTTTCGTTCCTGATCGATAACAGCCCCGATACCGTCGCAGCCGCCGAGGCGCTGGTTGCAGCTTACGAGAAGATCGCACCGGATGTGACGATCGAAATCGAGCAGCGGCCGGGTGGTGGCGAGGGCGACAACATCGTCAAGACGCGGCTGGCAACAAGCGAAATGTCGGATGTATTCCTGTACAATTCCGGCTCGCTGATGCAGGCGCTGAAACCTGGACAGACGCTGGCCGACCTCAGTGATCTTTCGTCGCAGGCAAAAGTAGACGAGAGCTTCAAGGCCGTGGTCCGCGCTGACGGCAAGCTATACGGCGTTCCCTTCGGAACGGCGATGGCTGGCGGGATCCTCTACAACAGAAAAATCTATCAGGACCTCGGCCTGCCCGTCCCGAAGAGATGGGCCGAGTTCATGGCCAACAACGAAAAGGTGAAGGCGGCCGGCAAGGTCGCTGTTGCCCAGACCTATCGCGACACCTGGACCTCCCAGCTCTTCGTTCTGGCGGACTATTACAACCTGCATCAATCCGCGCCGAACTTCGCAACCGACTATACGGCCAACAAGGCGAAATACGCGACGACGCCTGCGGCCATGAAGGGTTTCGAACGCCTGAAGGAGGTTCATGACGCCGGCTTGGTGAACGAGGATTTCGGTGCGGCAAGCTATGACGACGGCCTCAGGATGGTGGCGACAGGCGAGGCCGCACATTATCCGATGCTCACCTTTGCCGTCGGTGCTTTGAAGCAGAACTATCCGGAAAATCTTGAGGGTGTCGGCTTTTTCGCCCAGCCGGGGGACGATCCGGCCAAGAACGGCCTGACGGTCTGGATGCCGCCTGCCCTTTATGTCCCGCTCGCCAGCCAGAACGCGGATGAAGCCCGGAAATTTGTGGATTTCGCCGGAAGCGTCGAAGGCTGCGAGATCATGGTTGAGACCAACACGGCCCAAGGTCCGTCCCTGGTCGACGGATGCGCGCTGCCGGCTGACGTCCCGCCCGCGGTGAAGGACATGCTCCCCTATTTCGAAGCGAAGGCGACTACGCCGGCTCTGGAATTCGTGTCGCCGATCAAGGGACCGGCTCTTGAACAGATCACCGTCGAGGTCGGGTCCGGCATCCGCCAGCCAGCCGAGGCGGCCGCGCTTTATGACGATGACGTGCGCAAGCAGGCAAAGCAGCTCGGTCTACCCAACTGGTAGTGGCCCTTCGGGAAAGCTGACCTCGCCGTTTACGGGCGAGGCCCACCCGATCGAAGAGGTAACCATGACCGAAACACGCCTCCGCTCACGCAAATCGCCCTATCCCTTGTGGTTTTTTCTTCCTGCCGCAGCCGTCTACGGCGTGCTGTTTGTCGTCCCTACAGTGTCTTCTCTCTGGTTCAGCCTCACACGTTGGGATCTTTCGAGCGCCGAGTTCATCGGATTGGAGAACTTCCGACAGTTCTTTTCCGAGCCGTTTCTGGTCAAGGGCCTCGTCAACACGCTGATCTATGCCTTGACGACATCCGGACTGAAGACGATATGCGGGCTCCTGCTCGCCGTGCTGCTGACCGGTAATATTTTCGCTCGAGGCTTCCTGCGCACGCTCGTTTTCTTTCCAGTTCTGGTATCGACGATCGGCATCGGCATTACCTTTACCGTGATGATGCACCCGACAAAGGGCATCATCAATGCCATGCTTGAAACGCTCGCCATTCCCGGACCAGGCTGGCTGACCAATCCGGCGCTTGCTCTTTTTTCCGTGGCGCTCGTCGATCTCTGGAAGGGCGTGGGTCTTGCCACCTTGATTTTTATCGCCGGCCTAGCAGCAATCAGCCCTGATTACTACGAGGCTGCCAGAATTGACGGTGCCACACGTTTCCAGCAGTTCTGGCGCATCACTCTGCCTCTTGTGCGTCCGGCGACGATCACCGTCATCACGCTGTCGTTGATCGGCGGCCTCCGGTCGTTCGATCTCATTTGGGCGATGACGCGCGGTGGGCCGGGCTTTTCCTCGGATGTGATCGCATCGGTCATCTACAAGCAGTATCAGGCGGGATTCTACGGTTTGTCGACTGCGGGTAATGTTATCCTGTTTGCGCTGATCGCCATCATCATTCTACCGCTTACCGTGTGGCTTAACCGGCGCGAGGTCGAACAATGAGACGGATGCGGCCCTTTACGAGCGGCGCGATCGCGCTTGCCGTGGCTACGGTCATCTTCGTGCTGCCCTTCGTGTTCATTGCCCTCCAGGCGGTCAAGTCGAAATCCGAGGCATCCCGGCTCGACTTCACGCTCCCCCAACAGTGGCTGTTCTGGGACAATCTTGCAGCAGTATTCCAGGCGCGCGACTATCAGCTCGTGCTGGCATATTTCAATTCGACGCTGATCACCGTCGTCTCGGTCACCATACTGATACTGCTTTCGGCGATGGTCGGATATGTCATGCAGCGCCGCAAAACCCGCTGGAATGCCGTTGCCTCGGGTGCGCTCTTCATGGGCCTGATGATGCCACCGGCTGTCGTTCCGACGATCGGACTGCTACAGGAAATCGGCCTCTTCAAGACCATAACCGGGATGATCCTGATCCAGGTCGCCTATAATCTCTCGTTCTCGATTCTGCTCTACCGAGCGTTCATTTCGACCATTCCCCGCGATCTCGATGAGGCGGCACTGATCGACGGGGCAAAGCCTTGGCAGATATTCTTCCGGGTGATCCTGCCTCTGCTCAAGCCGGTGACGGTGACCAACATTGTCGTGCAGTCGATCGCGATCTTCAATGATTTCACGAACCCGCTTTATTACCTGCCAGGTAAAGAGAACGTCACCGTGCAGCTGACGCTCTATAATTTCCAGAGCATGTACACGAGCCAGTACAACCTGCTCTTCATGAACATACTGCTCGTTACGGTCCCTCCCCTCATCGTTTTCATCTTCTTCAACAGGCAGATCGTGGCAGGCATGACTGCCGGCGCAGTGAAAGGTTAGTGTAAAATGGCTGAGCTCACCCTCACCCGGATTTGCAAGAGCTTTGGCGCCCTTGATGTCATCAAGGGCATCGATCTGGAGGTGCGTTCCGGTGAATTCGTCGTATTTGTCGGGCCGTCTGGATGTGGAAAATCCACCTTGCTGCGGATCATTGCCGGGCTGGAGGATTCCACGTCCGGCATGCTGACGATAGGCGGCAAGGATGTCACGGCCGCCGAACCATCAAAGCGCGGTATTGCCATGGTGTTCCAAAGCTATGCGCTTTATCCACATATGACGGTTGCGGAAAATATCGGCTTCGGGCTTTCGCTTGCCCGCCGCCCGAAGTCCGAGATCGAGGCCAAGGTCCGTGCAGCAGCCGAGACCTTGCAGCTCACCCATTTGCTCGACCGCAAGCCGAAGGCGCTTTCCGGCGGGCAAAGGCAGCGCGTTGCCATCGGTCGCGCGATCGTTCGTGACCCGAAAGTCTTCCTGTTCGACGAGCCGCTCTCGAACCTCGACGCATCTCTGCGAGCCCAAATGCGGCTTGAGATTGCAGAACTCCATACCCGCCTGAAGACAACCATGATCTACGTTACCCACGACCAGGTCGAGGCGATGACGATGGCCGACAAGATCGTCGTCCTGAACGGTGGCAGGGTCGAGCAGGTGGGCAGCCCGATGGAACTCTACCGCAAGCCGGCGACGCCCTTCGTCGCGGGCTTTATCGGCAGCCCGAAGATGAACCTTTATACGGGCGAGGTTGCACAGCGCTTCGGGTGCCAGACCTACGGGATCCGACCCGAGCATATTCGCCTTTCCCAAGCCAAAGGCACCTGGCAAGGCAGGGTTAGACATATCGAGCGCCTAGGCGCCGATGCCATCCTCTATCTGGATGTTCCGCAAGTCGGCGAAATGGTGGTGCGCGCCGAAGGAGAGACCGCCTTTGCAACAGGTGCCACCGTTTGGGCAAGTCCGGTGGAAGGCGCGGCGCACAGATTCGGCGCATAGCCGGCTCGTCGGGCCGCAATCAGAGAAAACTTGCCTCGAAAAGTTCGCGTGAGTAATCGGCATGGGTGACGCCTGATTCCATATCGGCTTTCGTCAGCTCGTCGACGAAAGCACCGTCTTTCATGATAAGCACCCTGTCGCACATGTGCGCGATCACTGCGAGATCGTGGCTCACGAGCACATAGGTCAGCCCATGCTCGTCGCGCTTGTCTGCAAGAAGATTGAGGATCTCGGCCTGAACGGAGACATCGAGCGCCGAGGTGGGCTCATCGAGCAGCAGGGTCGGCGGCGACAGGATAAGACCCCGCGCCAGGGCACCGCGCTGACGCAGGCCTCCCGACAGGTCGAGGGGGAACCGATGGGCCACGCCTGAGG